>NZ_BAAAIF010000005.1:0-20485 GCF_039525925.1 Streptomyces javensis
TGCGGGGGGCCCCCGCCGCCAGGGCCCGCGTGGCGTGCTGGGCGGCTCGTCGCGCGGCGGCCTCGGCGGCCTCGGCGGCCACGACGGCCTGGCGTACGGCGTCGGCGGCAGGGGCTGGGCCGTCCTCGTCGGTCTCGTCCGCCGCCCGCCGGAGCGCCTCGTCCGCGGCGGCCGCCGCGTCGTCGGCGTCCTGCTGGGCCCTGCTCGCCCGCTCGGCCCGCTCCTGGGCCTCCCGGGAGCGCTCCAGCATCCGGCGCACCGCGGCGGCCTGGGCGAGCACGGCCATGGCGGCGGCGTACGGGTCGCCGGCCGTCTCCCGGCGCAGTTCGGCGAACTCCGGTGACTCCACCAGTGACGAGACGACCGTGTGGTTGACCAGCCGGGAGGGCGCCATCTCGGCGCGCTCGCGCAACCGCGGCCGGACCTTGTAGGCGGCCAGGAACACATCGGTGAGGAGATCGGTGGCGTGGTCGTGGCACCCGGTGAGCTCCTCGGCCACCTCGCGCAGCCCGGCCGACTGCTCATAGGTGTCGCGCCAGGTGATCCGGTCGAACCGGTCCGCGACCACGGCCGCGGTGTGCCGTACGGGATCGGTGGTGTGCCGTACGGGAGCGGTGGCGGACCGGCCCCGCCACGTTCCGGACCGGCTCGGCGGTTCGTCGGGCGCGGGCTCGGCGCGCTCGCTCACAGCTGGGCCTGCACCATGCTCGCGTCCACGCCGAGGGCCTCGGTGAGCACACGGGCGCGGACGGCGCGCTGGCGGCCGGTGACCCGGTCGATGGCGGCGGTGGAGCGACCGGCGCGCGCCGCGTCCTCGCGCAGCCTCTCCAGCCGCTTCGCCGCCATGGCGAGCTTGTTGTGGGCCTGTCTGATGACCCACTCGCTCAGCGCCTCGCGGGACTGCCCGGCCATGGCGTCGAGTTGGGCCTCCAGCTCATCGAGGGCGTCGGCCAGGTCGAGCGCCTCCTTGGCGTCGGGGTTGACCAGGTGCAGCACCTCGCGCTCGACGGTGGGGCGTTCGGCGGGGGAGTCCCACAGCACATGCGTCAGCACCGACAGGTCGGTCTCGGCGACCACCGGGCGGCCGTCGAGGTACGCGGACGCCTGGAGCAGGCCCACCGCCTGCCGCCAGCGGCGGTCGGAGGCGATGAGCTCCTTGCGGCGCAGGGCGGCCCGCAGCGTGCACACCGCGTCCACGATCGCGTCGGGCACGTCCACGGCCGGGACCGCCTCGGCCACGGCGTGTCGCAACGCGGTCAGCTCGACCGTGGTCCGTGGCGGTGCCGCCGGGCGGCTGACGGCGGAGCGGACCAGCGCGGCGAAGTTCGAGGGGTCTTCCAGGTAGCCGACCTCGACGCGCACCAGCAGCCGGTCGTAGATCGCGGCCGAGTCCTCTCCGCCGGGCAGCTCGTTGCTCGCGGTGATGGCCCCGATCAGCGGGCAGCGGATCGGCGGGCCACCGTTCTCGGGGTGGTAGATCCGCTCGTTGAGGTAGCCCAGCGTCTCGTTGAGCGCCGCCGTGGAGCACTTGAAGATCTCGTCGATGAACGCGATGTGCGCGGTGGTGGCGCGGCCGTCGTAGACCTGGCGGTACTCGCCCCGGGCCAGCGCGGCCACGTCGATGGGGCCGAACATCCGCGTGGGCGCGGTGAACTTCGACAGCAGGATCTCCCAGTACGCCGCGCCCTCGACCCTGCCCGTGAGCTCCCGGGCCAGCTCGGACTTGGCCGTACCGGGCGGGCCGAGCACCAAGGAGTGCTGCCCGGCCAGCAGCGTCACCACCAGCGTCCGCACCACGTCGGCGCGCTCGTAGAAGCGGTCCGACAGCTCGTCGGTGATGGCCCGCAGCCTCTTGGCGGTGTCCTGCGCGTCCGGCGTGTCCTGCGCGTCCGGCGTGTCGTCTGCGTCCGGCGTGTCGTGTGCGTCCATGTCCGGCATTCAACTCCCATCCCGCGACGCCCTGTTCAACCCACCCGACAACGCGTCGAAGGCGAGCGCCAGACGACGTTGATGCGCGGCACCGACCTCGTCGATGTCCTCTCCGGCGAGTCGTCGCTGCACCGTGTCGACGGCGACCGTGCGGTACGCGGCGACGAGCAGGGCTGCGGTCAGCGTGCTGTCGCCCGAGAAGCGCGTGTCGGCGTCGAGTTCCGCCGCGAGTGTCTCCTCCGCCTCGGACGCGAAGAGGCGAAGCCGTGCGATCAGCGCGGGGGACGCCATCACGGTGCGCAGGAACGGCTCGACACCCTCCCCGAGCCCGGACAGCACATGGCGTTCCTCGGCCAGTGCGAGGGCGGCTCGGCGCATGGCTTCGACGGGATCCGTGTCATCCGCGCGCTCGCGGAGCACGGCCCGCGCGGCGTCGAGGGCCTCCGGAAAGCGGTCGAACAGGAGGTCCTCTTTGCGGTCGAAGTGTGCGAAGACCGTCACCTTCGACACCCCGGCGGCCGCGGCGACCTCGTTGATGGTCACGTCGTCGAATCCGCGCTCCAGGAACAGCTGGGTCGCTACGGAAGCGATGCGAGCCCGGGTCTGCGCTCCGCCACGGTCCCCTCGATTCGGCATGTGACAACGCTAGCCCTTCCCATTACCTTTACCGAGTAAGCTTACCGGGTAAACCTAGAAGGAGCGTGTCATGCGGCGCAGCGATGTGATCGTCGTCGGGGCCGGGCCCACGGGCCTCTTCCTCGCCGGTGAACTGGCACTCCAGGGCGTACGGGTGCTGGTCCTGGAGCGGCTCCCGGAGCCCGATCCGACGATCAAGGCCGGGTCGATCAATGTCGCCAGCGCGGAAATCCTGGACCGGCGCGGGCTGTTGCCGGCCGCGGAGGACGTACAGCGGCGCCTGCTGGCGTCCGTCGGTGCCTTTGCCGGCCACGGCCGGAAGAACGCCCTCGTCAACCAGCTGGACCGGGGTGCGCGGGGGACGCGCCGCTTCCCGGTCGCCGGGCATTTCGCGGGCATGCTGTTCCGCGATGAGCTGGTCGATCAGGGCGATCCAGTGCTGGCCGCGCACACCGCGGCGTCGGGCGGCGTCCTCGTGCCCCAGTACGATCTCGAGCTGCTGCTCGGGGAGCACTGCGCCCGGCTCGGCGTGGAGGTGCGCCGCGGTGTCGAGGTGCGCGGTGTGCGCGGTGTGGGTGTGCGTGGCGTCGGTGGCACGCGACCCGCGGACGCGGACCTCAGCGACGACGCCGATGTCGTGGTGGAGACCAGCGCGGGCGAGCTGACGGCCGGGTGGGTCGTCGCGGCCGACGGCGGCCGCAGCGCGATCCGTCGGCAACTGGGCATCGGCTTCACCGGCACCGATCCGCAGCTGGTGGGGTACCAGGCGGTGGCCGACTTCGACGACCCCGGCGAGCTGAGCCGCGGCTGGACATGGACACCCCGCGGCATCTACGCCTACGGCCCGATCCCCGGGCGCGTTCTCGTCGCTCGCTTCGGGCCGCGGCCACAGGACCGCGACGCCCCGGTCACCCTCGACGAACTCCAGGCGGTCATACGCGATGTCAGCGGCGTCGATGTGACGCTCAAGGGCCTGCGCGGCCGTGCGACCCGCTGGTCCGACAACGCCCGGCAGGCCCAGTCCTACCGGCGCGGCCGGGTGCTGCTCGCGGGCGATGCCGCGCATGTGCACGCGCCGTTCAGCGGCCAGGGACTGAACCTCGGCCTCGGCGACGCGGCCAACCTCGGCTGGAAGCTCGCCGCGACCGTGCGGGGACGCGCTCCGGCCGGACTGCTCGACACCTACGAGAGCGAACGCCACCCGATCGCGGCATGGGTGCTCGACTGGACGCGGGCGCAGGTCGCCCTGATGCGCGGCGACGAACACACCGCGCGGCTGCGCGACGTCGTCGGCGGGGAACTGTTCGCCGCGCCGGGCGTGATGAACCGCGTGGTCGCGCTGACGTCGGGGATCACACAGCGCTATGACGTGGCCGACGTGGTCGGTGTCGCCGGTGTCGCCGGTGTCGCCGACAGGGCGGCGGGGCCGGTCGGCTCGATCGCCGGGGATGTCGCGCTGTCCTCCGGAGACCGGCTCGCCGACCACGCCCACGACGGCCGTTTCGTCCTCGTCGACCGTTCGCCCGACGGGCGCTTCGCCGGGGCCGTACGCCCGAGGGGGCACCGGATCGCCTACGTGGCGGATCCCGCCTCCGCCGCGTCGCCACCCAGCCTGCTGGTACGACCCGACGGCGTCATCGTCTGGGCCGCCGCACACGACACCGCCGCGTCCGACACCGCCACGCCGGTCACCGCCGCGTCCGACGACGGCGTCCTCAAGGAGCTCGACGCCGCGATCCAGCGGTGGGTCGACTCACGCTGAGCATGGCGCACGCCGCCTTCGCTCACCGCCCCAGGACCCGGTCGACCTCGGCCATCTGCCCGGCCGTGAGCGGCCCCTTCGCGATCGCGCCCGCGTTCTCCTCGACCTGGGCGACCGTACGGAAGCCGGGGATCGGGATCGTCCGCGGACTGCGGGCCCAGATCCAGGCGAGGGCGCCCTGCGCGAGGGTACGGCCGTCGCTGGTGAGGATGGACCGCAGGGCGTCGACCCGCTGGAGCCAGGCCGGGTCCGCGCCCGCGTTCGCGATGAACCCCGGCAGCCAGGCGGGCGGCGCGTTGCGGATGTCCCCGTCGTCCAGGGCGCGTCCGGCGGTGTGCTTTCCGGCGAGCAGCCCCATGGCGAGGGGGCTGCGGTTGATGCTGGCGAGGTCCGACTCGGCGCAGAGCGCGAGGAGTTCGGGCGCGTCCTGGAGGATGTTCAGACGGTGCTGGACGGCCGCGCAGTGCGGACCCTCGGCGAAGACGGCGGCCCGGTCGGGGTCATCGGTGCTCCACGCGTACGCGCGGATCAGTCCCTCCCGTACCAACTCCTCGCAGACGTCGCGGAGGTGAGCGGCCCGTCCTGGGTCGGCGTCGGAGATGTGGAGCTGGTACAGGTCGATATGGTCCGTGTTCAGGCGTTGCAGCGAGGCGGTCAGGGCGCGGCGGACATGCTCCGGGGAGTCGTCCTGGCCCTCGCGCACCCGGGTCCGCTCGTCGAAGACATTGCCCCACTTCGTGGCGACGACGACATCGTCGCGGTGCTTGCCGAGGGCACGGCCGAGCACGCGTTCGCTGTGGCCGGTGCCGTACGCGTCGGCGGTGTCGAAGAAGGTGACGCCGAGGTCGAGTGCGCGCCGGATCGCGCGCACCGACTCGTCGTCGTCCACCTTGCCCCAGCCCAGGGGCTGCCCGTCGGTGGACTGCCACTCACCGCCGATGGCCCAGCAGCCGAAGCCGAGGGGGCTCACATCGATGCCGCCGCGGCCCAGCGTTCTGTGGTGCGCCATGGTCTCCATGCCGGTGAACGGTAGGAGTTGAAGCGCACGCGAAGGCAAGCTCCGGTCACGGGCGGCCACCCGCGCCCATGACCGGAGCGATGGCTCAACGGCCGTAGTAGCTGTCGAAGTTCTTCGAGAACTCGCCGCCGTTGAAGCCGTCCCAGTTGATCGACCAGGCCATCAGCCCGCGCAGGGCGGGCCAGCTGCCGTGCGGCTCGTAGCCACCGCAGTCGGCCTTCTCCGTCAGGCAGTTGAGGGCCTTGGTCACATCACCGGGGGTGGTGTGGCCGTTGCCCGCGTTGGGGCTCGCGGGCAGGCCGATCGCCACCTGGGACGGGTCCAGCGGGGGGAAGACGTTGTCGGCCTTGCCCGCGACGGGGAAGCCGGTGAGCAGCATGTCGGTCATCGCGATGTGGAAGTCGGCATTGCCCATGTTGTGGAACTGGTTGTCCAGCCCCATGATCGGCCCGGAGTTGTAGTCCTGGACGTGCAACAGGGTCAGATCGTCCCGCAGTGCGTGGATGACCGGCAGATACGCCCCGGCGCGGGGGTCCTGGCCGCCGGAGGGGCCCGAGCCGTAGAACTGGTAGCCCAGCTGTACGAAGAAGGTCTCCGGGGCCATGGTGAGGACGAAGTCGGATCCGTACTTCGCCTTGAGCGACTTCACGGCCGCGATGAGATTGACGATGGACGGGGTCTTCGGGTTCTTGAAGTCGGTGTCGCCGTCGTCCAGCGACAGCGAGTGGCCCTCGAAGTCGATGTCGAGGCCGTCCAGTCCGTACTTGTCGATGATCGCCCCGACCGACTCGACGAACTTGTCACGGGCGGCGGTGGTGGTGAGCTGCACCTGGCCGTTCTGCCCACCGATGGATATCAGCACCTTCTTGCCCGCGGCCTGCTTGGCCTTGATGGCGGCCTTGAAGTCGTCCTCCGACTCGACGTTCGGGCATTCGCTCTGGGGGCAGAGGCTGAAGCGGATGTCGCCGGAGGTGGTGGAGGTGGGCTCGCCGAAGGCCAGGTCGATGACGTCCCAGCTGTCGGGTACATCGGCCATCTTGGTGTATCCCGAGCCGTTGGCGAAGCTCGAGTGGAGATAGCCCACGAGCGCGTGCTCGGGGAGTGCCGCCTTCGTGGTGGCGGAAGTGGTGCCCGCGTCGGAAGTGGTGCCCGCGTCGGCGGTCGTCGTCGAGACCGTGGCGAGCAGCCCGGCCGCGGCGACGGAGGCGCACACGCCGGTCAGGACCCTCTTGCTCAGGGGGAAACGGAGGCTCATGGGGGCCGCTCCTTGGTGTGGGGGGAAGACGGAGCTGAAGTTGGGGGGAGGGGGAGGGATGGACGGGAGACATGGGGGAGGTCGCGCGCCCATGAGACAACAGGACTAGACCACTAGTGTCAATGGTCCGGACCAAATCGGACGGCGGATCTTTACGTTCAGTGTTGCGTTGCCGAGGCGTTCGCTCCACGGCTGGTCGGCCGTATGCGTCAGCCCTCAGGGCCGCGGTCGCCTGAGGCCCGGTGGGGCGGGTCTTCGCCGGTGGCGCCGCAACCGGCGCGCCGGGCGGTGCCGGACGGCGGCCGATGGCGTCCGCCCGGCCGGGCGGCGCGGCCCGAGGTGGGCGTCAGACCGTGGACAGGTCGATGGCCCGGTCGACGTCGTCGGGGCGCAGCACCCGCAGAATGCCTTCGAGCAGGTAGTAGTCGGCGTACGGGAGCGAGATCTCGACGCCGTCCTCGCTCGGGCGGTTGCGGGTGCAGCGCGCCACGATCGCCTCGGCCCGCGCCGACTTCGTGGTCAGGCAGGTCTGCGAGAGCGCGGTGAGCAGCCGCAGCGCCGCCTCGCGGTAGCGCGGTTCGCCGGTGGCCCTGGACAGGTCGAGCAGACCGCAGGCCATGACCGCGCCCGCGGAGGCGTCCTTGATGTCGTGGGGTGCTTGCGGCGCGAGGTAGTCCCACACGGGGACGTTGTCCGGGGTGAGCGCGCCCAGGGCGAAGTCGGCGAGTTTCCGCGCGGTGGTGAGGAATTCCCGGTGGCCGGTCCGGCGGTGGATGGTGGTGAAGCCGTAAATTCCCCAGGCCTGCCCGCGCGACCAGCAGGAGGCCGGGCTGTAGCCCTGCACGGTGGCCGGGCCGAGGGCAGCGCCGGAGGACGGATCGAAGTCGTAGACGTGCGGGGTGGATCCGTCCGGGCGGGGGAAGTGCCGCTGGGTGGTTCTCGCGTGCTCCACGGCGATGTCGAGGTACGTGCCATCCCCGCTCTGGCTGCTCGCGAACGCCAGCAGATCGAGGTTCATCATCGTGTCCATGATGACCCGGCCCGCGTTCGCCTGCTCGTCCAGCGCTCCCCAGGCCCGGATGAAACGGCCACCCCGGCCAGAACCCGCCGACCCAGTCGCCGTTCTGGGAGTACGTCCACTTCTCGAACTTCGTACCGACCGGGAAGCCGCTCACCCCCGGTGCGACCGCGCGCAGCTTCGCCACCGCGTAGTCCGCCGTCTCGCGGAGGGTGCGGAGCGTGGCGGCATGGCCGGGGGCCTCCTCCGCCGCCCGGGCCGGGGGAGCGATCGAAGTGGCCGCCACCGCGGTACCGGCCGCGGTGGTCAGCAGGGCTCGCCGGGAAACGCTCATCAGTGTCCGCCCTTCACGAGGGTGCGTCCGACAACGACATGACGACATGCGGTCCGTGCGCTCGGCCGACTGTGGGGCGCGGGCGACATACCCGCGCCCCACAGTCGGACTGGTGAAGCTGGTGGAACTGGTGGAGCCGGTGGAGCGTGCTACGGGATCAGGGGTACTCGGTCACGTTCGCCACGTTGCTGCCCGCGTCCGAGGGACCTCCCGTGCCATTGATGACATGGTTGATGGTGCCGGTGCCGCCGAGCGAGACGGTGACCATGTCGTGGAACTTCACGTCCGGGCTCTGGGGAACCTCGAAGGCGTGCTCGGCGGTGACGGACTTGTTGGTGTTGAAGAAGCAGTAGCTGCCCAGGCCCCACGCCTCGTGGCGGTTGACCGAATCGGCCACCTTGTAGGCGGCGTATCCCTTGGTGGAGCCGTTCATCCAGGCGCCCTGGTCCGGCGGGTCGTAGGGCATCTCGTTCTGGTAGAAGTACGTGCGGCCGCCCTCGCCGTTCCAGGTGGTCTGGTGCTTCTGGTAGTGCTCGACGAACAGGCCGTACATGGTCACGTCGTCGCCGTTGACGACGAGCCCGTTGTCGGCCGTGTTGGAGTCCCAGCCGACGCCGTCGCCGTGGTCGGCGCGCCAGATCCACGTATGGTCGCCGATCACATCGGAGCTGTTGACCACCAGGCTGGTGGACGCCTTGCCCACGCCCGCGCCGCCGACCCGGAAGAACACGTCGTGCAGCGAGATGGGGTTGTCGGCGTGGTTCGCGGACGAGTCCTTCGGGCCCACCTCCATCAGCGTGTCGGAGTTCTCGGTGCCCGCGTCGATGAGCAGTCCCGCGAGCTTGACGCCGTCCACGTCGGCCACGTTCATCGCCGAGACCCCGTTGTCGGGAACCAGCGTGGCCAGCCCCAGGCCCAGTACGACGGTGTCGGGACGGGTCACCTTCAGCGGTGCGTCGAGGTGGTAGACGCCCGGGGTGATGAGCAGGTGCTTGCCCGCGTCGAGCGCCGCGTTCATCTCCTCGGCCGTGGCATCCGGCTTGGCGATGAAGAAGTCGCTCAGCGGGAGCGACTTGCCCTTCGGCGCGCCGGAGGACCAGGACGTGCCCGTCGAGTCCTTGCGCACGTCCGGCACGAACACCTTGTACGCGCCGTCGTCGTCGACGTACAGGAAGGGTTTCTCACGGGTGATGGGTGACTTGTCGACCCGGGTGTACGGCGGGTTGGGGAAGTCCCCGGCCGGGGCGTTCCGCGCGCCGACGAACACCATGTTCCAGTTGGAGCCGGTCCAGCTGCCCCATTCGGTGTTGCGGGAGAGCCACTGCTGCTGCGATCCGGACTTCACCTGCCCGTCGACCTTGGTGTCGGCCAGCAGACCGCCGCTGGACCAGCCGCCGTCGTCCAGTTGGAGATCGCCCTTCAGATGCATCCGGCGGTACGGGGCGGCCTGCGAGACGGCCCAGCGGTCCGCGCCGCCGTCCGGGTTGACGGCGAGGTTCTCGGCGTCGCGCCAGAAGTTCTGCGTCGCGTTGCCGTCGAACCAGTCGGCCTCGGCGTGCACCTGGCCGTTGATGGTGGTGTCGTCGGGCGACAGGCCGAGACCCGCCACCTGGGTGTAGAAGCCGACATTGGCCTTGACGTCGTACGAGCCGGGCTTGAACAGCAGGGCGTGCCGGGCCTGGCCGAACTGGTTCTTCTCCTGCTCGCCGAAGACCGAGTCGAGCTTGCCCTGGATCTCCTGCGCGGACATCGACGGGTCGAAGATCTGCACATTGGGGCCCAGGTCCGGCTCGGCGTCCGCGCCGTGCGCCGCCGGTACGGTCAGCGCCGCGGCGACGGCGCCGGCCAGCACGGCGAAGGCGGCGGTGGCGCGGGCGACGCGACGGCGTCGGCGGTGTCCGGGCCGGGTGGTGTCACCGGCGGTGTCCGCCCCGGTGGTGTCGTTCGCCCCGGTGGTGTCGTTCGTCATGGTGATGTGCCCCCTCAGCCCTGGTACCGGGCGAATATCCCGGTGAACTGCCAGGGCTCCTGGGCGACTCCGGAGCAGGTGTCGTCGTTCGGGTAGTCACCGGGGCAGGGGCGGTCGCGGTTGACGGACCAGAAGGAGAGCCGCGACAGGTGGTGCTCGGAGGCGTAGCCCAGGATCGACTCGAAGTCGTCCGTGGTGACGGTCTCCTTGACGTCGGTGATGCCGTTCATCGAGGACAGGCCGCTGTGCCGGTAGGCGTCCTCGTCGCTGTAGCCGTAGGCGCCCTTGACGGCGTTCTTCAGCCCGTCGGTGGCCTGCTTGGTCAGCTCGGCCATGTTCTGGCCCTCGCCGCCGAAGTCGAACGGCATGATGGTCCAGCTGTCGGCCTCGAAGTCGGACTCGGCGGCCCGGCGGATCATGCCGTCGTCGGGGCCGTGTCGATCGCTGGGGAAGGTGACGTAGGTGAGCAGCCCCGGGTTGTCGGCCTTCACCTGTTTCAGGGCGTCGATCGTCTTCTGCTGGACGGCCGGGTCGTTGTAGGCGTCGCCCTCGATGTCGATGTCGATGGCCTTGAGGCCGTAGGCGTCGATGACCTTCTGGTAGGCCCCGGCGAGGGCCTTCGCGTCGGAGCAGGACTGCTCCAGCTTGTTGCCGTTCGCGCCGCCGAAGGACGGCACCACATCGCCGCCCTTGGCCCGTACGGCCTTCACGGTCTGCTCGTCGGCGCCGCCGGCCAGCGGGCGGCTGCCGTCCCACTGAGGGTCGCAGTTGCCCGAGTCGAGGACGAAGGCGAGGGTGAACCAGCCGACGCCGGTGGCGTCCATCACCTCGCCCGGGTCCGGGGGGTTGCCCCAACCGTTGTAGAGGTAGGGGGCCACGGCGGCGGGCGCGGCGGATGCCGAGGCGCGGTCCTGACCGGTGTTGTCGGCCCAGGCGGCCGCGGTCGTGCTCGCGGCGGTGGCCGCGAGGGCCGCCGCCACGGCCAGGACGGTCCGCCGACGGCGGCGCTGGGAGCGGTCCCGGGCCGAGAGGTCTTCGCTGTGTTTCATGTGGGGGGATGCCTTCCTGACACGCGGACGGGCCCCGGCAGTGAGCATGTCCGTCGGACAGGCGCCGCCGCAGCCCGCGACATGCGGTGTCCGGCCGGAAGGTCACGGCCGGACTCTCGGGCCCATATATTTCGGGAGTTGAACGTGTCTCGTCAATAGGTCCGCACCAATGAATGACCTGCCTTCAAAGGCCGAACCCGCTGGCCGTGTCTCCGGCGTCCTCGGCGGCGAACAGCCCTTCGCGCGGTGACTTGTTGGCATATCTGGTCCATACCAAACCCTTGACAGGCTTTTCCTTCACTTCTTAACTCACGTAATGAACTAAGTACCGCTCAGATCGCTCACGCACCCGGTCGGCGCCGTAACCACTTGGTTCCCATGCGCCTCATGCCTCTCCGCACCTGTCATCACCTGTTTCTGGAAGGGAGAGTCATGGACTCCCCGCGCTTACCCCGGCGACTGCTGGTGTCCCTCGTCTCCGTCCTCGCCCTCGTGTCGCTGTCCACCGGACTGGCACAGGGCACCTCGGCCTCCGCGGCGAGCCCCGCCGCGAAGTCCACCGCGAGACCCGCCTCGGCGGCCGCCGTCACGTTCTCCGACGAGTTCGACGGGCCCGCCGGCTCCGCCGTCAACGGCGGCAAGTGGCAGATCGAGACGGGGGACAACGTCAACAACCACGAGCGGCAGTACTACACGGAGGGCAACAGCAACGCCGCCCTCGACGGCCAGGGCCACCTGGTCATCACCGCCCGCCGCGAGAACCCGGGCAACTACCAGTGCTGGTACGGACGGTGTGAGTACACCTCCGCCCGGCTGAACACCTCCGGCAAGTTCACCACCACCTACGGCCGGGTCGAGGCCCGGATGAAGATCCCGCGCGGGCAGGGCATGTGGCCCGCGTTCTGGATGCTGGGCAATGACATCGGACAGGTCGGCTGGCCCAACTCCGGTGAGATCGACATCATGGAGAACGTGGGCTTCGAGCCCTCCACGGTCCACGGCACCCTCCACGGCCCCGGGTACTCGGGTTCCGGTGGCATCGGCGCCGGCTACTCCCTGCCCGGTGGCCAGGCGTTCGCCGACGCGTACCACACCTTCGCCATCGACTGGAGCCCGAACGCGATCAGCTGGTCCGTCGACGGCACCGTCTACCAGCGGCGCACCCCGGCCGATCTCGGTGGCCGGCAGTGGGTGTTCAACAAGCCCTTCTTCGTGATCCTCAACCTCGCGGTCGGCGGCTACTGGCCCGGGGACCCCGACGGCAGCACCTCCTTCCCCCAGCAGCTCCTCGTCGACTACGTCCGGGTCAGCACCGACAGCGGACAGCCGAGCGGCGGTGCCATCACCGGTGTCGGTGGCAAGTGTGTGGACGTGGCGGGTGCCGACAACGCCAATGGCACGCCGGTGCAGCTCTATGACTGCAATGGGACTGCCGCGCAGCAGTGGAGTGTGGGTTCCGATGGCACGATTCGCGCGTTGGGGAAGTGTCTGGACGTGGCGTCGGGTGGTACGGCCGACGGCACCCTGGTTCAGTTGTGGGACTGCAATGGGAGTGCGGCTCAGCAGTGGGCGGTTCCGGCGGCGCGTGACATTGTGAATCCGCAGGCCAACAAGTGTCTGGATGCCACGGGCGGGAGTTCGGCGAACGGTACGCGGTTGCAGATATGGACCTGCACCGGCGCCGCCAACCAGAAGTGGACGGTGACCAGATGAGTGGCGGACTCCTGCGCGGACCCGGGATGCGCGGTCTGCTCGGCGCCGCGGCCGCCGCTGCCCTCCTCACCGGCCTGACCAGCCTCCCCGCCAGTGGCGCCGTGGCGGCCACGGGCCAGATCACCGGTGTCGGTGGCAAGTGTGTGGACGTGGCGGGTGCCGACAACGCCAATGGCACGCCGGTGCAGCTCTATGACTGCAATGGGACTGCCGCGCAGCAGTGGAGTGTGGGTTCCGATGGCACGATTCGCGCGTTGGGGAAGTGTCTGGATGTGGCGTCGGGTGGTACGGCCGACGGCACTCCGGTTCAGTTGTGGGACTGCAATGGGAGTGCGGCTCAGCAGTGGGCGGTTCCGGCGGCGCGTGACATTGTGAATCCGCAGGCCAACAAGTGTCTGGATGCCACGGGCGGGAGTTCGGCCAATGGCACGCGGTTGCAGATATGGACCTGCACCGGCGCCGCCAACCAGAAGTGGACGGCGCCCAGCGGCGACACCACGCCGCCCGGACCGGGTGCCATGGCCGTGGCCCCGTACCTCTACAACGGCTGGGGCAGCCCGCCGAGCCCCACCACCGTGATGAACGCGACCGGCGTCAAGTGGTTCACCCTCGCCTTCGTCCTCAGTAACGGCTACTGCGACCCGCAGTGGGACGGCGGCCGTCCGCTCACCGGGGGCGTCGACCAGCAGACCGCCAACACCGTGCGGTCGGCCGGTGGCGATGTCATCCCGTCCTTCGGCGGCTGGAGCGGCAACAAGCTGGAGAGCTCCTGCGGCAGCGCGGGCGAGCTGGCCGCCGCGTACCAGAAGGTCATCAACGCCTATGGGCTCAAGGCGATCGACATCGACATCGAGGCCGCGGCGTACGACAGCCCGACCGTCCAGCAGCGCACCGTCGACGCGCTGAAGACGGTCAAGGCCAACAACCCCGGCATCAAGGTGTACGTGACCTTCGGCACCGGCCAGAACGGCCCCGACAACAGTCTGATCAGCAAGGCCGCCGCTGCCGGGCTGACCGTGGACAGCTGGACCATCATGCCGTTCAACTTCGGGGGAGCGGGCCAGAACATGGGCCAGCTCACCATCCGCGCCGCCGAGGGGCTCAAGAACACGGTCAAGAGCGCCTACGGGTACTCGGACGACCAGGCGTACCGGCACTCCGGCATCTCGTCGATGAACGGCATCACCGACAACGGCGAGACGGTGACCGTCGCCGACTTCCGCACCATCCTCGGCTACGCCCAGCAGAAGCACCTCGCGCGGCTGACCTTCTGGTCGGTCAACCGTGACCGGCCCTGCACCGGAGGCGGAGCCGACACCTGCTCGGGCGTCTCCCAGCAGCCGTGGGACTTCACCCGCGCCTTCGCCCAGTACAGCGGCTGACCCCACGGTCCGACACATCTATTTCCTATAGGAATCTGGGACACGAGATCCGGCGCCTGATCCACAGAGGCGCCGGATCTCGCGCTTGCCGGGCGTCTTGCAGGGGTTTCTGTCGAGAGCCTTGACGGGATGGCTCGACTGGCACACCATCGCGGCATCAATTTCCTATGTGATTCGTGGGGGGTGAGGAGGTGCGTCTGCGGACCAGATCTCTTCTGCCGGGAGTTGTCGCCGTGGCGTTGCTGGCCACGGGTTCGGCGGCCTGCACACTCAAGAACTCGGGCGAGCCGGTGGGCGGGCAGGCCCCCGCCTCCGCGCGGGCGGGCGGCGGTTCGGCCGTGCTCGCGGACGGATCGGCCACCAAGGTCGCGCTCGTCCCGGGCGGCGCCCACCCCTACTTCCAGCCCTGGAAGACCGCCGGCGCCAAGGCCAGGAAGACCTACCGGCTCGGGGATGTGAGGTTCGACGAGACGGCGGAGTGGGACCAGCAGAAGCAGAACAACCTGCTGTCCACGCTCGCCGCGCGCGGCTACAACGCGTTCGGTGTCTTCGGGGTCTCGCCGACCGACATCAACACCACGTTCGCGGACCTGAAGTCGCAGGGCCTCGCCGTGGCATCGCTCGGCTCCTGCCCGGCGGGCAAGGAGAACGAGGCCGACTTCTGTCTCTCCACCGACGTCGAACTCGCCGCCTACAAGGCGGCCAAGGCCGCCATCGACGCCATGGGCGGCAAGGGCAGGCTGGTTCATCTGACGGGCAACAACGTGGACGCCAACACCCAGCTGCGGATCAGGGGCGTGGCCAGGGCCGTCAAGGAGTCGGGCGGCAAGGTACGGCTGCTCCAGACCGTCACCGACATCGACCAGGACCTCCAGACCGCGCAGAAGGCGGTGTCCGACCTGCTGACGGCAAAGGGCAAGCAGATCCAGGGCATCGTCTCCACCGCCTACAACCCGGCCGTCGCCGCCGCCGACGCCGTCAAGAGCGCCGGTTCGCGGGCGAAGGTCGTGGCCATCGACGACGACGCCAAGATCCTGAGCTCGCTCAGGCAGGGCACGGTCACCGCCACCGTCGTGCAGAACCCGGTGGGGCAGGCCGAGGTCGGGGCGTGGGCCCTCGCGCTGCTCCAGACCAAACAGTGCGCCATGCGCAGGCCCGGCCAGTCCGTCGACTCGGGCTCGTTCGTCGTCACCAAGGAGAACCTCACGACCTACGACCGTGCGCGGAAGGCGAAGACCGCCCAGCTGAAGAGGCGGTTCGCCGACGACGTCCTGGCCTGCGGCTGATCCCCGCCGTCACCGCGCCACAGAACGTCGCCGCGCCACAGCACGTCGCCGTACCGAAAGTCGCCGCACCACAGAAAGCGGACATCATCGGATGAGCATCATCACCACCGCCACGGCCAAGCTGGCCGACATCGCCGTGGAGACCGACCGCACCGACGCGGTGCAGTCCTTCGTCAAGCAGGAGACGGTACTCGTCGACCTCACCACGGCCGACGGCAGCGCGGGCACCGGCTACGCCTACACCATCGGCACCGGCGGCACCTCGGTACTGGCCCTGCTGCGGGACCACTTGCTGCCCGCCCTTATCGGACAGGACGCGCGCAACGTCGAGGCGCTGTGGCAGCGGCTGTTCGCCCTGACCCGCGCGACCACCACCGGAGCCATCACCTCGCTCGCGCTCGCCGCCGTGGACACCGCGCTGTGGGACGTGCGCTGCAAGCGCGCGGGTGAGCCGCTGTGGCGGCTGGCCGGCGGCCACCGCCAGGAGGTTCCGGTCTACGACACCGAGGGCGGCTGGCTCCATCTGACCCCCGACGACCTGGTGAAGGGGGCGCTGCGGGCCCAGCAGGCCGGGTGGGCCGGTATCAAGATCAAGGTGGGCAAGCCGCACCCCGCCGAGGACGCCGAGCGGCTGCGCGCGGTACGCGAGGCCGTCGGCCCCTCGCCGCACATCATGACGGACGCCAACCAGTCGCAGACGATGTCCTCCGCCCTCCGGCTGGCGGCCGCGCTGGAGCCCTACGACCCGTACTGGCTCGAGGAGCCCCTTCCGGCGGACGACATCAGCGGCCATGCCCGGCTGGCGCGGGCGACACGGATCCCCGTCGCCGTCGGCGAATCCCTCTACGCGCTCCCGCAGTTCCGCGGCTACCTCGAGACGGGCGCCGCCTCCGTCGTCCAGGTCGACGCCGCCCGCGTCGGCGGGATCACGCCCTGGCTCAAGGTCGCCCACACCGCGGAGAGCCACAACGTCATGGTGTGCCCGCACTTCCTGATGGAACTGCACGTCAGCCTCGTGGCCGCGGTGCCCAACGGCGGCTATGTGGAGCACATTCCGCAGCTGCGGGCCGTGACCCGCGGCGAGCTGACGATGCGCGACGGGATGGCCGTGGCGCCCGACGTGCCGGGCATCGGCATCGACTGGGACATGGACGCCATCGACGACCGGAGAGTGGCATGACGCCCGTCATCCCGCCGGGCAGCGCCACCCGCTCCGCCCCCGCCACGCCATCGCGCCCCGCGCACCGGCTGCCGTTCTGGGTCAACCAGCGGCTCGGTCTGCTGGTGCTCGTCGTCGGCCTCGGCGCCCTGTTCGGTGTGGTGGAGCCGACCTTCCTCGACGCGCGACTCGTGCTGTTCCCGCTGGTCCGGGACGTCTCGACGCTGACCGTGGTGGCGCTCGCCCAGATGGTCGTCCTGTCGGTGGGGCAGATGAACCTGGCCGTCGGGCGGATGGCCGCCTTCGGAGCGCTGTTCGCGGGGCTCGGATACGACCGGCTGGGCCTGCCACTGCCGCTCGGCCTGCTGCTGTGTCTGTGCGCCGGAGCCGCCATCGGCGCGCTGACCGGCTGGATCATCACCCGTACCGGGGTGAGCTCCTTCGTCGTGACCCTCGCGATGGACTTCGCGCTGCTGGGACTCGTCTCCCTGCTCTACTCGGCCCTGACCGAGAACGCCGCCTTCACCACCAAGCCGTCGGGGCTCGCGGAACTGCGCTCGTACTCGCTGGCCGACATCTGCGTCGGGCCCGTGTGCGGATCCCCGGTGATACCGCAGCTGGCGCAGTTCACCGTCCTGGCCCTGCTCGGCCTCGGTTTCCTGTACGGCGCCACCCGTATCGGCCGGGAGCTGCTGCTCACCGGCGCCAACCCCGCGGCGGCGGAGCTGTCCGGCATTCCCACCGGCCGCCGCGTCATCCTGGCGCACACGCTCTCGGGGCTGCTCGCCGCGCTCGCCGGATTCATGGCCGCCGTCAGCACCGGAACGTTCCGCGCCTCCATCGGGGACGACTTCATGCTGCCCTCGTTCCTCGGCTCGGTGCTCGGCGGCACCCTGCTCACCGGTGGCGTCGTATCCGTGGTGGGAGCGCTGCTGGGCACCGCCCTGGTCGGCGTCATCCGCAAGGGCCTCGATCTGCTCGGGGTGGGTCTGGAGAGCCTGAACATCTACCTCGGTTGCGTTCTGCTCCTGGCCCTCTCGGCCGACCGGGTGCGCACCGTGGTGTCCCATCGCAAGGTGGTGCGCTCCACATGAACACGGTCCGCGATCGGGGTGCCGCGGCCCTGCGCCGCTTCTCCCGCTCCACGACGATGACCCTGCTGTGCGTGGTGCTCATCGGCTACCTCGCCCTGGGCGTCGCCTCCTCCGGCTCGTTCTTCGAGGGCCCTTCGGAGCGCACCTTCCTGCGGTACCTGGCCACCCCCGTGCTCATCGGGCTGGCCCAGATGGTGGCGCTGTGCGTCGGACAGCTCAATCTCGCGGTCGGCGCGCTCGGTGGCTTCACCGCCTGCTTGATGGGCGTCCTCATGGCGGACCAGGGCATGCCCGCCGGGGTCGCGGTGGTGGCCGGGGTGCTGGTGGCCACGGCCGTCGGGCTGGTGACCGGCCTGTTCATCGTGGGGACGAGGATCAACGGCTTCATCGTCACCCTCGGGACGATGACGATCCTCCAGGGGGCGCAGTACGGGCTGACCGGCACCCGCACCGTCGACGGATACTCCGCCGCCCTGAGGGACTTCGGCCGCGCCGCCCCGCTGAACGTGCCGCTGGTGTTCGTCACCGCGCTGGCCGCCGCGGCCCTGCTCGCCGCCTTCCTGTACCGCGCCACCGCCGGTCGGCGGCTGCTCGCGGCGGGTGGCAATCCGCTGGCGGCCAGGCTGTCGGGCATCTCCACCGACCGGCAGATCGTGCTCGCCCACGCCCTGTCGGGGCTTCTGATCGGCGTCGCCGCCCTGACCGCCACCGCGTCACTGCCCGGAGTCAACCGCAGTGTGGGCGGCGACTGGCTGCTGCCCAGCTTCGCGGCTCCCATCATCGGCGGTGTCGCGCTCACCGGAGGCTCGGTCGCGGTGCTCGGCACGGTGCTCGCGGCCTTTGTGATGCGGCTCATCGACGCCGCACGGGCGCAGTTCTCGCTCGATCCGAGCTGGGTGAACTTCCTCATCGGCGTGGTCGTGCTCGGCACGGTGGTGGGCGGCCGCATCCACCAGAGCCACGTGGCCAGGAAGGGCGGCTCGCGCGGGAGCGCACCGCCCGCACCACCGCGGAGCGACGCGCGGGCAGCCGCCGTGTCGCCGCACACGGGAGGCTCCGGATGAACGACGTCCTTCTCGCATGCCAGGCCATCGTCAAGGTGTTTCCCGGTGTACGGGCCCTGGACGGCGTCGGACTGCGCCTCACCGCCGGGTCCGTCCACGCACTGCTCGGCGAGAACGGCGCGGGAAAGTCCACCCTCATCAAGGTCCTGACCGGGGTGCACACCCCCGACAGCGGCCGTCTCGTCTGGTGCGGCCGCGAGGTGCGTCCGCGCTCGCCACTGGAGGCCACCCGCACCGGCATCGGCGTGGTGCACCAGGAGCGCAATCTGATCCCGGGCTTCTCGGTGGCCGAGAACATCACGCTACAGCGCCCTCCCGCACACCGCGGTCTCATCGACCGCGCGGCCATGACCGACCCCGCTCTGCGGTGCCTCGGCGAGCTCGGCCTGGACCTCGACCCGGACCGGCCGGTCCGTGAACTGTCCGTGGCGCAGCAGCAGTTGGTGGAGATCGCCAAGGCCCTGTACACCGAGAGCCGGGTGCTGCTCCTCGACGAGCCGACCGCATCCCTCTCCCCGCGCGAGGCGGAGCGCCTCTTCGAGGTCGTGCGGCGGCTGAAGGCCCGGGGGACGTGTGTCGTCTTCGTCAGCCACAAGCTGGAGGAGGTGTTCGCCATCTGCGACACCGTCACCGTGCTGCGCGACGGCGCCTCCGTGCTCGAGTCGTCACCACTCGCCGAGCACACGCAGGACGACGTGGTCGGTCTCATGGTGGGCCGCGCCCACGCGGCGACGCAGATGCGTCCCCGGGAGGTGGACACCTCCGCTCCGCCGGTGCTCTCGCTCGACGGAGTGTCCACCGCCGCCGGGCACCGGGACATCGGCCTGGACGTCCGGCCCGGCGAGATCGTCGGGCTGTACGGGCTGGTCGGCGCGGGACGCAGCGAACTGGTCAAGGCCGTGCTCGGCCTCGACCGCGTCACCGGCGGCGAGATCCGGGTGCGTGGCGAGCCGGTGCGCATCGCCTCTCCCCGGCAGGCGCTGCACCGCTTCGGCATCGGCTATCTCACCGAGAACCGCAAGGAGGAGGGGGTCTTCCTGGAGCAGCCCATCGCCCGGAACATCACGGTGACGGTGTGGAGGCGGCTGGCGAAGGCGCTCGGGTTCGTCTCCGCGCGCGAGGAGCGGGACGTGGCGCACGACCTCGTCGAACGTCTCGGCATCCGCGTCGCCGGAATCGGACAGCACGCCGGTGAGCTGTCCGGCGGCAACCAGCAGAAGGTGAGCCTGGCGAAGTGGCTGGCGGCCGACACCCGGCTGCTCATCGTGGACGAGCCGACCGTGGGTGTCGATGTGCGCACCAAACACGCCTTCCACGAACTCATCTGGGAGCTGGCCCGCGATGGCCTGCCCATTCTGCTGATCAGCAGCGACCTCACCGAGATGATCACGCTCGCGGACCGGGTGGTGGTGATGGCCGACCACCGGATCCGCGGCGAGGTCGACAACGACCGCGACTACGAGCGGATGAGCGGCCGGATCATCCGCGTCATCCACGACCGCGCGACGTCGGCGGTGCGCCCGCGGACGGTGGAGGCGTAACGCACGTGGCGCGGGGCCCTGACCCATGTGTGCGGGTCAGGACTCCTCGTCCCGGCTGAGCTGGCGCCCGAGGCTGCGGGCGAGGTGCTCCGCCATCGCTTCCGCCGCCCGGTCGGCATTGCGGCGCAATATCGCGTGCACCACGCGCTGGTGCTCCGCGAGGGTCGGGTCATCCGCGCCGAGCTGGTTGCTCAGCCGGAAGATATGCAGATGGGAGTGGAGCCGCTGCACCGCGTCCGCGAGCAGCGGCCGCCCCGGTGCCCCGGCGGTCGCGTC
>NZ_BAAAIF010000005.1:20495-283604 GCF_039525925.1 Streptomyces javensis
ATAATGAAAAACAAGCCCCGCCCGGATGCCCGGGCGATCGCGTCGTGGAGGCGCTGGTCGAGGGCGGCGAAGCCGCGGTAGGCCGTGTAGCGCCCGGCGGCCGTCCCCGGGTCGGTGTGCATCTCCTCCGCGATCCGCTCGATGGCGTCGAGCTGGTCCTCACCGGCGTTGACCGCGGCGAGCGCGGCCGCCCTCGGCTCCAGCAGCTGCCGCATCTCGAAGAGCTCCTCGAGCCCCTGCCGGGTCAGCAGCTCGGTGGTGCGGTACCCCGACAGCGGCCGCTTCACCACCAGGCCGTCCGCCTCCAGCCTGGCCAGCGCCTCCCGGACGGGGGTCGGGGAGACGCCGAGGGCGCGGGAGAGGGCCTCGATGCTGACGCGCGCGCCCGGGGTGATCTCATGGTCCATGACCATGGCCTTGATGTTCTCGTAGACGCTGTCCGAGAGCGCCTGACGGGCGGGCGGCACATCCCGTCCCCGCCCTTCCCGCGGTGCCCCGGGCGCGGAGGTGTCCTGCGGTGGCATCCGGCCTCCTGCTGCTGCTCGGGGCGTATCGGGGCAGCAACAGTTTACCCAGGTGAGGGACGCCGTTCAGGGGCGAGCCGCGGTGGCCGGGGCGTTGAGCCGCAGAAGCGATGCCCGGCCGTGCCGCAGGCGCAGTTCGGTCAGGGCGCCGTTCTCCAGCCGGGGGAACACCTGGCGGTAGCGGGCGAGCGGAATGCCGAGCAACTGGCACAGGACGAGACGGACGAGGGTGGAGTGGGCGACGACCAGGACCCGTCCCTCGGGCACCTCCTGGGCGATGTCCGTCAGACAGCCGATCGCGCGGTCGGCGGCCGCCGCCGGGTCCTCACCGCCGGGCAGGTGATGGGCGACCGGATCGGTCAGGAACGCGTCCAGCTCCGCCGGGAACCGCTCCCGCATCTCCGCCCGGGTCAGCCCCTCGCCGCGCCCGAAGTCCACCTCGTACAGCCGCTCGTCGACGCGCGGGGTGAGGCCGAGCGCGGCCGCGGCGGGTTCTGCGGTGAGCCGGGCGCGGGACAGCGGCGAGCTGAGCACCGCGTCCAGCCGCTGCCGCCGTTCAGGGCCGCCGTCCAGCCGCTGCCCCGCGGCCCAGGCGCCGAGCTCGGCGGCCTGCTTCCGCCCTTGTTCGGTCAGTGGCACATCGGTGCGGCCGGCGTAGCGGTTCTCCGCGTGCCACACGGTCTCCCCGTGCCGTACGAGGACGAAGTCGGTCACCGGTCGGCCTTTCTGTGGGCGTGGGCGGCCACCTCCGGCTCCAGCCAGCCCCGGCGGACCAGTTCGTCGACGAAGCCGAGGTATACGGGCAGCAGCCGTGCGGTGCGGGCGGGATCGGGACGCAGCTCGACTCCGTCGCGCACCATGGCGGCGGCGGCCCGCTCCAGCGTGACGCCCGAGGCGGTGGCGGCGAGCACCGCCATGCCGACGGCGCTCTCGGCCTGCTCGGGCAGGGTCACGCCGCGGCCGAGGAGGTCGGCGCGCAGTCGCGACCAGTAGCGGTTGCGTGCGCCGCCGCCGGTCAGGCTCAGCGGGCCGGCCACGGGAGCGCCGATGTGATCCAGGTGGTCGAGGCAGAGCCGCTCCACACAGGCCACGCCGAGCAGACAGGCATGGAACTCCTCGGCCGCGCCGGAGGGTTCGCCCAGGACGAAGGGGTGTGCGTCGGGCGCGCGGAACGGGAAGCGTTCGCCGCGCTCGCCGACGAGCGGGTAGACGACCGCGGTGGAGCCGGTGGTGGCGGCCGCTTCGGTGAGGGCATCGAGGTCGGCGCCGGGGAAGCGGCGGGTCAGCACGCCCGCGCCACTGCTGGAGGCACCGCCGGGCAGCCAGCCGCCGCCGGGCCCGCGGTGGCAGTAGACCACTCCGGCGGGGTCGCGCACCGGACGGGGACTGGCGCCCTTGAGGACCAGGGTGGTGCCCAGCACCGAGTTCCAGGCGCCCGGGCCGAGCGCGCCCGCAGCGATCTGGGCCGCGCAGCCGTCGGTCATCCCCGCGACCATGGGGGTGCCGGCGGGGATCCCGGTGACGGCGGCGGCCCGTGCGCAGACCGTGCCGATCACCGTGCCGGGCCGTACGACCTCCGGGAGCAGGCCATCGGGGACGCCGAGCGCGGCCAGCTCCTCGGCGGGCCAGCGGTCGGCGAGCAGGTCGTAGCCGGTCTTCAGGGCGTGGCTGGCGTCGGCGGGGGTCTGCTGACCGGCCAGCCGCCAGGTGATCAGGTCGGCCTGGTGCAGCAGCCGGGCCCCCGGCGGGACATCGGTGTGCCGGAGCAGCCACAGGAGTTTGGGCAGGGCCCAGGAGGGCTGCATGGTGCGGTAGCCGAGCCTGTCCCAGACCGCCGCGCCGACGGTGTTGACGCGGTCGGCGTGGTCCGCGGCGCGCCCGTCGTCGTACATCAGGGCCGGGGTGAGGGGCGTTCCGGACGGGTCGGCGAGGAGAACGGTCCCGGACGTGGCGTCCACCGCCACCCCTCGCACCCGCCCGCCGTCGATGCCGCTCAGGGCCTCGCGGCAGGCGGCACCAGCGGCGGACCACCACCGCTCGGGGTCCTGTTCGTGCCGTACGCCGGCACGGTGGCCGGTCAGGGGGCGGGAGGCCGCGGCGAGCGGCTTCCCGGTGCCGTCCACGGCGACCGCGCGCACGCTCTGCGTACCGAGGTCCAGGCCGAGATGGACGGCGTCGGGGGAGAGCGCGTCAGACATGCGAGGTTTCCGGACGGGGGTCGTGGGGGTGCTGCGTGGCGGGGGTGTCGGTGGGTGGCCCGCCCGATGCCGGGGTCGGCGACGAGTCCGCCCTCTGGGACGGCGACCAGCCCAGGGACCGGGCCGCGTCCCGCCAGGCGAGGTGTGCCGCGGACAGCTCGTCGTAGAGCGCGGCCCGGCCCGGGTCCGGCGCCCAACTGGCGCCGATATGGACGTACTTGGCGGCGGCCTCCTCCAGGCTCGGCTCGGCGCCGGTGAGCGCCAGACCGGTGAGGAAGGCGCCCTTCGCGCCCAGCTCGGTGTCGGTTCCGCGCGCCGTCGGAACCCCGGTGGCATCGGCGATGAGCTGACACCAGCGGTCGCTGCCCGCGCCCCCGCCGCACAGCCGCAGCTCGCGCACCTCGGTTCCGGAGGCTCGCAGGCAGTCCCGTACGACGAGGGACAGGCCCTCGAAGACCGCACGGGCCAGGTCGGCGCGGGTGTGGTCCAGCGAAAGGCCCCAGAAGGTGCCGCGGGCCCGCCCGTCGAGGAACGGCGCGCGCTCCCCGGCGGGGGAGAGGTAGGGGAGGAAGCCCAGCCCGGCGGCGCCGGGTGCGGACGCGGCGGCGAGGTCACCGAGGGCGGCGGGGCCCTCGACGGCCAGCGTCCGGCACGCCCAGTCCAGCACCTCGGTGCCCGAGAGGGTGGGAAGGGCGCGCAGCAGGCGGTCGTGGCGGCCGAAGGCGATGGTGATGCCGCACGGCTCGCCCGAGGTGTCCACGCTCCGGCGCACCACCTCGGTGCACAGGGTGGTGCCGAGGATGGCGCACGCCTGTCCTGGGTCGACGACCCCGGCGCCACGGGCGGTGGCGGCGATGTCGTAGGGCGCCATCACCACGGGAAGGCCGGTGGGGAGGCCCAGTTCGGCCGCCGCGTGGTGGGTGAGCTCGGCGACGCACTCGTCGGGTCCGAGGACGCGCGGCAGCAGCCGGCGGGCCCACGCCAGGCCGAACAGGTCCACGATCGCGGGGTCGTACGCGCCCGTGGCGTGGTCGAGGAAGGGAGCCGACGCATCGGAGGCGTCGATCGCCGTGACGCCGGTGAGCCTCAGGAACAGCCAGCCCGCCGCGGTCAGCGCGGTGTGCGAGCGCTCCAGGCGCGCCGGGTCGTGCCCGGCGAGCCAGGTGAGCACCGCGTTGGGCATGCCCGCGCAGGTCAGCGAGCCGTTGCGGCGGTACGCTTCCGCCAGGACGCCATCGGCCTGCCAGCGCGCGAGCAGATCACCGGCGCGCCCGTCGGACCACAGGATCGCCGGACCGGTGGGGCGGCCGCCGTCGTCGACCAGCCAGCAGCCGTCCCCCTGGGCCGTGAACGCGATCAGCCGCACCGCGTCATGCCCGGGCCCCAGCTGGGCCAGAGCGCCGCGCACGGTGGTGACGACCCCGCGCCACACCGCGTCCATGTCCTGCTCGGCCCACCCGGGGTGCGGCCGCAGCACCTCCGTACCGACGCGGGAGACCGCCACTTCCCTTCCCTCGGCGTCGAACACGACGGACTTGATGACCGACGTGCCGACGTCGACAGTGAGAACCGTCATGACCGAGATACCTGCCCCTTCGCCATGGCTGGAGCGGCGGCGTACCAGTGAATCGCCACCGCTCCGGGGAACCGACGCCGTCGGCGGGATTCCGCGCCGACGAACCCAGCGAATCGCCGCCGGGAAGCCACGTCAATCGGGGCGCGGGATCCTCCCACGGCCGGTCCACGGCACCGTGCGATGTCCTGGGGCACCGGCCCCGCACACGGGGGAGGCGACGTCCCATCCGCGTGTTACCTTCGCGTGAGTTTCACATGAAGTCGTCTCACGCCGGTCCGCCCGGGTGGTGCGGAAGGGGTAAGGAGCCGCAGGCCATGGCCCGTACGGACGGTCAGGAGGAGCGGCGGCGCCGGCTGCGTGAACTGGTCACGACCAAGGGCTTCGTCCGCACCCCGGACCTGGCGGCCGGGTTCGCCGTCAGTGTGATGACCATCCACCGCGACCTGGACGCCCTCCAGGCGCAGGGCTGGCTGCGCAAGGTGCGCGGCGGCGCGAGCTGTCTGCCGTCCACGCAGTTCCACGGCAGTGTCGGCGAGCGCATGACGACGATGACGCGGACCAAACAGCGGCTGGCGCGGGCGGCCGCCGAGGAGCTGGCTCCCGGCCAGATCGTGGTGATCGACGACTCCACCACCTGTCTGGGCCTGACCCAGCACCTGCCGCACCACACACCGATCACGGTGATCACCAACTCGCTGCCCGCCATCACCGCTCTGGCCAAGGAGCCCGGGGCGGCGCTGGTGGCGCTCGGCGGCACCTACTTCCCGGCGTACGACGCGTTCATGGGACCGCACACCGCGCAGAGCATGTCCGCCTTCCGCGCCGATGTGCTGTTCATGTCCACCACCGCCGTCACAGCGGGCCGCTGCTACCACATGTCACCCGAGACGGTGCTGGTCAAGCAGGCGATGATGGCCGCCGCGGCACGCCGGGTGCTCCTCGTCGACCATACGAAGTTCGTCAACCAGGGCCTGTACGCGCTGGCTCCGCTCACCGACTTCGACCTGGTCGTGGTGGACGACGCGGCACCGGCCGGGGAGGTGCGCGGGCTGCGTGAGCGCGGCGTCGATGTGCGCATCGTTTCCGGTGGGGACTTGCCGGATACGTCCAAGCTCTGACGCCGACGGCGGAAGATTTGGCGGGGAGATCCGGCCTGTTCGACACCTTGACACTCCAATACATCGGATGTTCTGATGCCGATGCGTCCTGGTAAAAAGGGCCGGCCAAAGGAGTCGCCATGGGTCGGATCACGACAGTGACGGTCAGGTACTTCAGTTTCCGCACGCATCGAGCGCACCATGGAGCGGCCGCCGTACACACGGCGCCCGTCTTACTCGGTATCTGACGTTCACCACCTCCGCCTCATCCTCTCGCCCCACCCCACTCGACGTGGTCGGGGCTTTCCCCACAGCAGCCGCAGCGGCATCCGCATGCGTATTCCGCGCCCGCATTCCATGACCGCGTTCGTGCTGCCCGTGTACGGCCATCCGAGCACGCACATGAAGTGGACTCTGCTATGAAAAGACGACTCCTGGTCGGTGTCACCGCGGCGGCTGCCGCCTGGGGATTGCTGGTGGGGTGTTCCTCCAGTTCCAGTACGTCCAACCAGTCGAAGGACAAACTCGTCTGGTCGATGTGGATCGCGGGCTCGTCCGACAAGGCGGCCTGGCAGCAGGTGGCGAATTCGGTGAGCGCCCAGGGCGGCCCGAAGGTCACGATCCAGGGCGCGCCCTTCAACGACTACTTCACCAAGCTCCGCACCCAGCTCAGCACCGGGAGCGCGCCGTGCGTCGTGAGCATCCAGAGTCTTCGCGCGGCGAATTACACCGATGTGCTGCGGCCGATCGACTCCTATGCCAAGAAGGGCGGACTCGATCTTTCCGAGTTCGATACCACCGCCCTGAACGGAATGAAGGTCGACGGAAAGCTGTACGCCCTGCCGTATGACACCGGGCCCATGCTGCTCTTCTACAACAAGGACCTGTTCAAGCAGGTCGGGGCGGAGGAACCGAAGCCCGGCTGGACGCTCGCCGACTTCCGAGCGGCCGCGGCGAAGTTCAAGGCGGCGGGAAAGACGATGTTCGCCTCGAGCGTCGCGGACATGAATCTCGAATCGATGATCCTCGGCTACAACGGCGGCCGGGTCATCAAGGCCGACGGAACACTCGATCCGTCGAACCCCGCATTCGCCAAGGGGCTCGACTGGCTCTCCTCGCTCGTCAAGAACGGCACCGCCACCCAGGCCAGCGCGGACAACGACGCCCCCTCCAACAACTTCGTGTCCAAGAAAGTCGGCATGTATCTCGACGGCCCCTGGTCCCTGCTCAGCCAGAAGGGCAAGGTGAAATTCCCGATCGGGGTCACGACGATACCCACCGGCCACACCTCCGGTCCGTCCACCTTCTCGGCGGGCTCCGGATTCGGCATCTCCAAACAGTGTGGCTACCCCGACCAGGCGTTCAAGGCCATCAAGACGATGACGAGCCAGCAGGTGCTCACCACCCTGGCGCGGCAGGGCCGGGCCTTCCCCGGCCGCACCGCGGCCCAGCAGACGTGGTACGACAACGCGCACATCGACGGCGTCGAAAGCGTCCTCAAGACGGCCCAGAAGGCATCGACACCACTGCCGGGCAACAAGCAGAGCGACCAGCTCCAGCAGCTCTTCTCCCAGTACGGCATCCAAGCCGTCAACGGACAGCAGTCGGGCGCGGAGACGATGAAGTCCATCGCGGGCCAGCTCGGGCAGTGACGGCCGTGACCACGGAGCAGGCCGCCCCGGCCGAGGAGGAGGTGGTGGCGGTGGAGGTGGCCGCCCCGGGCACCGCCATCGCGGTGGACGAGGAGCCCGAGGCGCGGCGCCCGGCCGAGGTCGGGCGCCGCTCATGGTGGGGCGCGGCGTTCGCCGCCCCGCACTCGATCGGGCTGGCGCTCTTCACCGTGGTCCCGATCGTCGCGTCCCTCGTCGTGAGCTTCATGAACTGGCCGATGATCGGCGGCCACACCTGGACCGGGCTGGCGAACTACCGCCGGCTCTTCGATGATCCGATCTTCTGGGTCGTGGTGCGCAACACCGCCGAGTACGTGCTCCTCTACGTACCGCTGAACCTCGTGGTCTCCCTCGGGCTCGCGGCCTGGCTGACACCGAGGATCAGACACCGGCACATCTTCCGGGTGCTGTTCTTCATCCCGACCATCACCCCCCTGGTGGCGAACGTGGTCGTCTGGCGGATGCTGTACCAGCCCGACGGCCTCATCGACGCCACGCTCCAGTCCACCCTCGGCGCGCACGCCCCCAACTTCCTCGCCGATGACACCTGGGCGATGTTCGCGGTCGTGGCGATGAGCGTCTGGGCGGGCTTCGGCTACAACATGCTCATCTTCTCCGCCGCGCTCGACGCGGTGCCGGACAGCCAGATCGAGGCCGCCCAGCTCGACGGCGCGAGCGCGTGGCGGACCTTCTGGCATGTGAAGTTCCCGGCCATCTCGCCGTCGATCTTCTTCGCCACCATGATGACGCTCATCACCTCGTTCCAGGTGTTCACCCAGCCGTTCCTGCTCACCAAGGGTGGCCCGGGGACGGAGACGGAAACCCTCGTCCAGTACATCTACAACACCGGCTTCCAGAACCAGCGGCTCGGGCTCGCCTCGGCGGGCGCCTGGGTGCTGTTCGTGATCATCCTCGGCATCACGGCGGTGCAGTTCCTCGGCCAGAAGCGGTGGGTGCACTATGAGTAGCGGCATGAGCGGCGGCGGTACGCGGACGACGGGTGCGGCACCGCGAGTGCGGCACGCGATCGGCTATCTGATCCTGTGCCTCATCGCCCTGGCCTTCATGGCACCGCTCATCTACATGGTGGCCACGAGCCTCAAGCCCGAGTCGGACACCTTCACCACCCCGCCGACCCTCTGGGGCTCCGCGCTCCGGTGGCAGAACTACACCGACGTCTTCAGCTATCTGCCGTTCGCCCGCTTCATCCTCAACGGTGTCCTCGTCGCCGCCGTCGGCACCGCCATCAACGTGACCGTCGCGGCACTCAGCGGATACGCCTTCTCCCGGCTGCGCTGGCGCGGCCGCAACGTGGTGTTCCTGCTGTTCCTCGCGACCCTGATGATCCCGCAGGACGTCCTCGTCATCCCGATGTACGTGATGATGCAGGACCTCGGATGGGTGGACACCGTCCAGGCGCTCATCATCCCGTGGGCGTTCACCGCGCTCGGCGCGTTCCTGCTGCGCCAGTTCTTCCTGACCGTTCCCCAGGAGCTGGACGACGCGGCCCGGGTCGACGGCGCCGGGACCGTGCGCACCTTCCTCAGCGTGATGGTGCCCCTGGCCCGGCCCACCCTCGCCGTGCTCGCCGTCTTCACCTTCATCAGCTACTGGAACTCCTTCCTGTGGCCCCTCGTGATCGTCAACGATGTCAACGCACGCGCCACCATTCCGCTCGGCCTCCAGGCGTTCTTCGGACAGCAGGGCAATGAGTGGAGCCTCGTCATGGCGGCCTCGGTGATCTCGATGCTGCCGACCGTGATCATCCTCGTCCTCCTCCAGAAGCACCTCGTGCGCGGCATCGTCACCAGCGGCCTGGGCGGCCGCTGACCCCGTGCGCCTCCTCTTCCCCGGGAAAGGAATCCCCCTCCGATGGCCATCCCCGCCTGGTTCACCGAAGACCGCTTCGGCATGTTCATCCACTGGGGCCTGTACGCCCTGCCCGCCCGCCACGAGTGGGTGAAGAACCGCGAACGCATCACGGACGAGGACTACGACCGCTACTTCCGCCACTTCGAACCGGACCTCTTCGACCCCCGCGAGTGGGCGCGGTCCGCCAAGCGCGCCGGAATGAAGTACATGGTGCTCACGACCAAGCACCACGACGGCTTCTGCCTGTGGGACTCCAAGCTCACCGACTACACCTCGATGAACACCCCGATCGGCAAGGACCTCGTCGCCGAGTTCGTCGAGGCCGTGCGCGCCGAGGGGCTGCGCGTGGGCTTCTACCACTCGCTCATCGACTGGCACCACCCGGACTTCGTCATCGACGGCCTCCACCCGCGCCGTGATGACCCGCCGGAGGAGATCGAGCGGCTCAACGAGGGCCGCGACATGGCCCGTTACCGCGCCTATCTGCACGGTCAGGTGGAGGAGCTGCTGACCGGCTACGGCACCATCGACTACCTCTTCTACGACTTCTCGTACAAGGACGACGACCACCACGACGTATGGAACGGCAAGGGCAAGGAGGAGTGGGGCTCGGAGGAACTCCTCGCGCTCACCCGCAGGCTCCAGCCCGAGATCATCGTCAACGACCGGCTCGCCATCCCCGGCGACCTCGTCACACCCGAGCAGTACCAGCCCGACAAGCCCATGGAGGTCGACGGGCGGCCGGTGGTGTGGGAGGCGTGCCAGACCCTCAACGGCAGCTGGGGCTACGACCGCGACAACCTCAATGTGAAACCGGTCGACCTGCTGGTCCGGATGCTCGTCGACGGCGTCTCGAAGAACGGCAACATGCTGCTGAACGTCGGCCCGACCGGACGCGGTGACTTCGACGCCACCGCCCTCGCCACGCTGGAGGGGATCGGCGCGTGGATGTCCCGCCACCAGCGCTCGATCCACGGCGCCGGCCCCTCCCCACACCGCGCCCCGGTCGACACCCGCTACACCCAGCGCGGCAACCGCCTCTATCTGCACCTCTTCACCTGGCCCTTCGGCCATGTCCACCTGCCGGACCTGGCGGGCAAGGTCGAGTACGCACAGTTCCTGCACGACGCGTCCGAGATCAAGTACCGCGAGATCGACCCGTCGATCAAGGCGCAGAACACCGGCCTCGGCGGCCAGCCACCCGGCACCCTGACCCTGACCCTGCCGGTCGTCCGCCCCGATGTGGCGGTGCCGGTCGTGGAACTGTTCCTGCGCCAGGACACCTGACACCTGACCTCTGACCTCTGATCGGCCCGCGCTCCCCGTTACCTCCGGCGTAATCGACGCAGGGGACCTCCCTGGACGAGAGTTGCCGCAACGCAACGACACCTCATCGCCCGGGAAGGGTCCGCCACCATGCCGTACTTCGAGGGTTCCGACGGAACGCGCCTGTTCTACACCGACTGGGGGCAGGGCAAACCGGTGGTGTTCGTCTCCGGCGCCTGGCTCAGCAGCAGTTCATGGGAGTTCCAGATGCTCCCGCTGTCCGAGGCCGGACTGCGCTGCGTCGCCTTCGACAAGCGGGGGCACGGCCGCTCGGACTGGGTCGGCCACGGCTACGACTACGACACCCTCGCCGATGACCTCGCGGCGCTGCTCGACCATCTCGACCTCCGCGAGGTCACCCTGGTGGCCCACTCGATGGGCGGCGGGGAGGTGCTCCGCCATCTGTCCCGCCACGGCCACGACCGGGTGAGCCGGGTGGTGCTGATGGCCGTCACCGCACCCTTGATGGCCTGGGCGCCGGACCACCAGGAGGGGATCCAGCGGCACCTCTTCGACGCCGTCGAGGCGGAGCGGGCCAAGGACCGCCCGAGATGGATGGCGCAGAACGCCCAGGCGTTCTTCGCCACCCATCTGGGCAACAGGATCTCCACCGAGCTCATCGAGTGGACGATGCGACGATGCCTCGACTGCTCGGCCAAGGCGGCCGTCGAGGTGGTGAGAACCGGATTCCACACCGATCTGCGCGCGGAGGCCGCCGCCCTCCCGCTGCCCACCTTGATCATCCACGGCGACGCCGACGCCTCCGCCCCCATCGACCTCTGCGGCCGCCGCTTGGCGAAGCTGGTCCCGGACAACGTCTACAAGGAGTACCCCCGAGCCGGACACGGCCTCTTCATCACCCACGCCGATGACATCAACCGCGACCTGCTCGACTTCATCGGCGCCACGTCACGCTGAGCCCTGCGCCCCTGCGCCCCTGCGCCCCTGCGCCCTTGGGCCCTTGGGCCCTTGGGCCCTTGGGCTCAGAAGCGGCCCGCGCCCCGGTACAGGTCCAGTTCGCCGTCCAGCTCGACGGCGAGGATCGTCGCGTGTTCGTCCAGGTCCTCGGTGGCGGGCGGGTCGATCCACAGCACCCCGGGGACCTCGTGCAGACCGCCGATGACCTGGTGGCCCAGTGCGGTGCCGGTGCCGAGGACGCTGACCCGCCGTACCGGGGTGCGCAGGCCGCGCACGCCGATGGGGCCGCGGGGGATGTCGAACACGGTGAGGTAGAGCGTGCGGCGGTCGGCGGAGAGCGTGCTGGGGCCGTAGTGGTGGCCGGCGGGCAGGCCGCGCGCCGTGCCGTAGACGGCCTCGGCGTGGCGGGCGATCCACGCGCCCATGCCCTCGAGGCGTTCGACCTGCTCGGCCGGGATGGTGCCGTCCTCCTTGGGGCCCACGGACAGCAGCAGGTTGCCGCCGCCGCCGATGGTCTCCGTGAAGTACCGGATGAGCTGGCCGGTCGACTTGTAGTTGTGGTCGTGGTGGCGGTAGCCCCATGAGTCGTTGAAGGTCAGGCACAACTCCCAGGGACCGGCGGGCGGTTCGATGGGCACACCCTGCTCGGGGGTGGCGTAGTCGCCCTCGCTGAGCATGCGCGCGTTGAGCACACACCGGGGCACCTGGGAGCGGATCAGCCGGGCCAGGTCCTTGATCCGCCACTGCTCCTCGGTGCGCTCCCACTCGCCGTCGAACCACAGCAGGTCGGGATGGAACCGGGTGGTCAGCTCCCGCACCTGGCCGTCGCGGTAGGCGAGGTAGCGCGCCCACGCCGCCAGGTCCTCCTCCTCCTTCGGCACCTCGGCGTAGGGGTTGTTCTCCTGCTCGGGCGGACGGCCCTCGTAGCGGGTGGAGGCGTAGTCGGGGTGGTTCCAGTCGTTGTGGGCGTAGTAGAGGCCGACCTTGATGCCGCGTTCCCGCATCGCCGTCGCGTACGGGCCGACCAGATCGCGTCCGGCGGGGGTGTGCCGCACCACGTTGAGGTCGCCCTCCGCGGTGTCCCACAGGGAGACGCCGTCGTGGTGGCGCGAGGTGAGCACGGCGTATCGGGCACCGGCCCGGGCGAACAGGTCCGCCCAGTCCTCCGGGGCGTAGTGACGGGCGGTGAAGCGGTGTCGCTGCGCCATGTACTGGTCGTGGGGGACGTCGCCCTCGAAGAACGACCAGGACTCCTGGACGCCGTCGACGGCGTAGATGCCCCAGTGGATGAAGATGCCGAACTTGGCGTCGGGGAACCAGGGTTGCATGGCCATGGTGGGGTGAACTCCCGTTTTCTGGAGGAGCCTGGTGGGGCTTAGGGGGCGGAGAGCGTCCAGGACCAGCGGTGGGTGCCGGGGCCGACGCGGTAGCGGGCAAGGGTGTCGGGGCCGCACGAGGCGGTGCCGACACCGCGGTGGGCGGCGTCGATGTGCACCACGCAGATCTCGCGCGGGACCAGTTCGTCGTGGTGGGTGGCGGCGGCCAGGTCGGCGGCGCGGTGGCGGGTGACGGAGATCTGGCGCGGCGCGTCGAGGGCGATGTGCCACCGGTCGTCGAGCGTGAAGTGGCGCACCGCGTGCCGCCCGCCGCTCTCCTGCGGGCGCAGGTACGGCGTGAACAGCCCGTCCACGGCGGTCTGGTGGTGGCCGACGGCCCCGCCCGCACATCGGTCGGGGTACGTCTCCCAGGGGCCGGGCCCGTACCAGGCGAGGCGGTCGTGCCGGGCGGCCGTCTCGAAGACCGTGCCCACGCGGGGCACATCGGTCAGTCCGGCGGGCAGCTCGGCCGTCTCCTCCACATGGATCCCGGCATGGATCCCGGCGTGGCTCCCGGCGCGACTCCCGGTGTGGCTCCCGTCCGCCACCCGTCGCAGCACCTGTCGGTGGCGCACCGGACCAGCCGTGGTGTCGTACTCCGCGAGGACGGTGACCGCCCCGGCGGCGTCCCGCTCGACGGACACCAGCCGGCGGCGCGGGGCATCGAGACCCCAGTCCCGCCATCGCTCGCCGAGCCCGCCCAGCTCGTCGTTGTCCGTCGGCGCCCGCCACAGCGACAGCACCGGCGGCGCGGACAGCGCCGGATGTACGAGCAGCCCGTCCTCGTCGACCTCCACCGGCGGCAGGCCGTGGCTGTCGACCGGAGTGGCGGACGCGGGCCGCTCCCGCAGCCGCACGCTCGGTGTGCACACCTCCGTACCGGACGGCGCCCACGCCTCCTCCTCCGCCGTACGGACCCGCAGCGTCAGCCATGCCTCGCCCGGGCCGGACGGCAGCCCGGCGAGCAGGTCCGGCTCCAGCTCGACCGGGGCGCTCGCGCCCGGCGGGAGATGCGGCAGCTCCACCGGGACCGGCGGGTGATCGGTGCCGTTGCCCTCGACGGACAGCACCCACTCGGCCGCCAGCCACGACAGATCGCGGAAGTGCTGGCGATTGTGGACGCGCACCCCCTCCTCGTCGTGGGTCAGCCGCACCGGCGCGGCGATCTCCCGGTGCTCGTACAGGACGGGCTTGGGCGTGCGGTCCGGGAAGACGACGCCGTCGGCGATGAACGCGCCGTCGTTCGGAGTGTCACCGAAGTCGCCGCCGTACGCCCAGCGCATCCCCGGTCCGGCCACCCCGCCGCCGTATCCGCCCGCGCCGGTGAGCCCCGCCGGGCGGCCGTCGGAGAGCCGCTGGAGGATGCCGTGGTCCCAGAACTCCCAGATGAATCCGCCCTGGAGACCGGGCGTGGACTCGATGGCCGTCCAGTAGTCGGCGAGGCTGCCGTTGCTGTTGCCCATGGCGTGCGAGTACTCGCACAGGATGAGCGGCTTGGTCTGCTCGCCGGAGCGCGCGTGCGCGGTGATCTCGTCGATGGAGGCGTACATCGGGCAGATGATGTCGGTGACGGTGTCCGGGCGGGCCCAGCCGCGGTGCAGCGCCCCCTCGTACTGCACCGGACGGCTCGGGTCGTGGTGGCGCACCCACCCGGCCGCGGCGTCGTGGTTGGCGCCGTGGTCGGACTCGTTGCCGAGCGACCACACGATGACCGACGGATGGTTCTTGTCGCGCAGCACCATCCGCGAGACGCGGTCGGTGAAGGCGGCGAGATAGCGCGGGTCGTCGGCGATCTCGTGGGCGTGGTCATGCGCCTCGACGTTCGCCTCGTCGACGACGTAGAGCCCCAGCTCGTCGCAGAGCCCGAGGAAGGCCGGGTCGTTGGGGTAGTGGGAGGTGCGCACGGCGTTGAAGCCGAAGCGCTTCATGGTGACGAGGTCGGCGCGCATGTCGTCGTACGAGACCACGCGGCCGGTCAGCGGGTGGAAGTCATGGCGGTTGACCCCGCGGATGAACACCCGCTCGCCGTTGACCAGCAGATCCCGCCCGCGCACCGCGACATCCCGGAAGCCGACGCGGTGGTACGAGGTGTCCGCGACCGAACCGTCCGCGCGGTGCAGCCGGATCACGCAGTCGTAGAGGTGCGGGGTCTCCGCGGACCAGGTGCGCACCTCCGGCACGGTGATGTGCAGCCGGGCCTCGCCGAGGAAGTCCGACACCCGCTCCTCGGCGGCGCACCACGCGGCGTACTCCGCGTCGAACCGCAGCTCGCCGACGCCCTCCAGCGATCCGGTGACGAACCACCCGGCGGGGAGGGCACCGTGCGCCGAGCGGATCAGCACCTCGGCCCTCAGCCGCCCGTCCGCCGGTGCGGCGATCCGCACATCGGCCAGGTGCAGCGGATCGACGGCGTACAGGTACACGGACCGTGTGATCCCACCGTGCCACCAGTGGTCCTGGTCCTCGATGTGCGAGGCGTCGGACCACTTGACCACCGTGAGCCGTACGGTCGTGCGCTCGCCCGGCCGTACGGCGTCGGTGATGTCGAACTCACTGGCCAGATGGGAGTCCTTGCCCATGCCCACCGGGCGGCCGCCGGCCTCGGCCAGCAGCACGCTCTCGAAGGCCCCGACGTGGAGCACGATCCGCTTGCCCGCCCACTCCGCGGGGATGTCGACCTCGCGCTCGTACACGCCCGTCGGGTTCTTCGCCGGGGAGGCCGGGGGGAACTCCGGCCACGGCATCGTGGAGTTGGTGTAGTGCGGGAGGTCGTCGGTGCCCTGTGTGGTCCAGCAGCCGGGCACCCGGGCGGCTCCCCACCGCTCGGCGAGGGGCTCGTCGGGCGAGGCCAGCAGCTGGAACCGCCAGTCGCCGTCGAGCGCCGTCCGGCCGGTGTCCGTGGCGCCGCGCACCACCGCGTGCAGCGGCAGCCGGCGCCAGGACGTGAGCTCGGGCGTCTCCCAGGGGCGGGCGTACGGGGGCGGGTGGTGCATCAGCGGATGGCTCCCTTGGCCAGGTCGGCGATGAAGTGGCGGGCCGCGAAGATGAACATGATCAGCAGCGGGATCAGGGCCAGCAGGGCACCGGCCATGACCATGCCGTAGTCCGTCATGCTGTGCACGCTGTTGAGCTGGGACAGCGCCACCTGGAGGGTGACATGGTCCGGGTTGGTCAGGGCGATCAGCGGCCAGGCGTAGTCGTTCCACTGGCCCATGAAGGTGAAGATGCCGAGGAAGGCCAGGCCCGGCCGGACCACGGGCAGCGCCACATGCCAGTACTGGCGCAGGAAGCTGCAACCGTCGAGCCGTGAGGCGTCCATCAGCTCGTCGTGGATGGCGCCCGTCATGTACTGGCGCATCCAGAAGATGCCGAACGCGTTGGCCGCCGCCGGGACGATCAGCGCGGTGAGCGAGCCGATCCAGCCCAGCTTCGCCATGATGACGAACTGCGGGATGGCGGAGAGCTGCGCGGGCAGCATGAAGATGCCCATCATCAGCCCGAACAGCAGCTTGCGGCCCGGGAAGTCGAACTTGGCGAAGACGAACGCCGCGAGCGAGTCGAAGAACAGCACCAGCACGGTGACGGTGCCCGCGACGATCAGCGAGTTCAGCATCGACCCGAAGAAGTCGATGTTGTCGAAGAGGTGGCCGACGTTCTCCCGGAAGTGCGAGCCGGGCCAGAGCTTCGGCGGGTACGAGAAGATCTCGCTGGAGGTCCGGGTGGCCATCACGACGGCCAGGTAGAACGGGAAGACGGACAGCAGCACGCCCGCGATCAGCGCGGTGTGCAGCGAGACACCGCGGGCCATGGCCCCTTTGGTCCTGCTCATGACGGCCTCCTAGCCCTTTTCCCGGCGGTTGACCAAGCGCCAGTTGATGAGGGAGAAGACCACCACGATCATGAAGATCGCCCAGGCGATGGCCGCTCCGTAGCCGAAGTCGTTGTTGTCGAAGGTCTGCTGGAAGAAGTAGAGGACCACCGTCTGTCCGGCGTGTTCCGGCCCGCCCGCGAAGGTGGACAGGCCGTCGTTGCGGCCGAGCAGCACCTGGGACTCGGAGAACGACTGCAAGCCGGTGATCGTGGAGACCACCACGGTGAACAGGATGACCGGGCGCATCATCGGCATGGTGACCGAGAAGAAGGTCCGGATCGGCCCGGCCCCGTCGACCCTGGCCGCCTCGTAGAGCTCGGTCGGGATGGTCTGGAGACCGGCGAGGAAGATGATCGCGTTGTACCCGGTCCACTGCCAGGTCATCAGCGCCGCGACGGCGACCTTGATGCCCCAGGGCTCGTTCAGCCAGGCCACCTCGCTGATGCCGACGGTCCTCAGCACGGCGTTCATCAGGCCGAAGCTGGTGGAGAAGATGGATCCGAAGATGACGGCGACGGCGACGACCGAGGTGACGGACGGCACGAAGTAGGCGAAGCGGTACACCCCCTTGAACCGCACCGCGGAGTTCAGCATCACGGCGCTGACCAGGGCGATGAACAGCATGGGCAGCGTGCCCATGGCCCAGATCTCCAGCGTGTTGACCACCGCGTCCCAGAACTGGGTGTCGGCGAGCAGATAGCGGAACTGCGAGAGCCCCGCGTACTCCATGTCGCCCAGGCCGTCCCAGCGCTGGAAGGCGAGGAAGAGGGAGAAGCCGGCCGGGACCAGGCCGAAGCAGAGGAACAGCAGATAGAACGGTGAGATCGCCGCGTACAGCCGCCAGTGGCGGCGGATGCCGCCCTTGTGGCCGGACGGCGCCGCGCCCGCTCTTCCCGCTCTTCCCGCCGTTCCCGCCGGGCTCGGCGCGGTCGCGACCGCCGCGGCCGGTGCGGTCTTCATGTCGGCCATGGCTCAGCTCACCCCCAGGTGGTCCGCGATGCGTCGGCATTTGCTCATGGCGTCCCGCCAGGCTCGTTCGGGGTTCTTGCCGGAGATGTGCACGGAGGTCAGCTCGTCCATGATCGGCTGCTTGAGGGCCACGTCGTACGGGCTGTTGTAGGCGACCTGGATCCGCTGGGCGGCCTTGGCGAAGATGTCGTTGGTGATCTGACCGCCGAAGAAGGGGTCGGGTTCGCGCATCGCGGCCATCTCGTAGGACGCCGGGGTGGAGGGGAAGAGCGACGCCTCCACGAAGCCGCGGGTCTGGTTCTTGGGGCCGAGCAGCCAGGTGATGATCTCGAACGCCACCTCTGGTCTGCGGCAGTACTTGGTGATCCCGAGGAACGAGCCGCCGTCGTTGGCCGGCCGCTCGGGCATCGAGGCCACCCGCCACTTTCCGGCGGACTTCGTCAGCTGTGACGTGAAGTCCCCGGCCGCCCAGGAGGCGCCGAGCTGGCTGGGCAGCCTGCCGTCCTCCAGCGCGGCGGTCTGGTCGACCGTGCCGGACTTGAAGGGGGAGACGAGACCGCGCCTCTTGCACTCCAGTGCCAGATCCCAGGCGCGGACGATGTGCTCCTGGTCGCCGATGAAGTGGCGGTCCTTGTCGACGAAGCGCTTCGCCGACTGGCCGATGCTCATGTTGAGCACCGCCAGCAGGTCGTTGACCAGGTACGCGCCCTTGACCCGCGTCACCAGCCGCTCGCCCGCGGCGAAGTAGTCGTCCCAGGTGCTCATGGCGGCGTACACCTCGGCGGGCTCGGTGGGCAGCCCCGCCTTGCGGAAGACATCGGGGCGGTAGTAGTGCACACACGGCCCGGTGTCGATGGGAAAGCCGATCTGACGGCCGTCGTCGGCGGTGCCCTGGGCCCACTTCCAGTCCAGGTACTGGCTCTTGAGCCGGTCCGCGCCGAGCGTGTTGAGGTCGATGAACTGGTCGGCGTTGGACAGCAGCGAGGCGATGTCCTCGCCCTTCAGACCGGTGATGTCGGGCGCGTAGGCGCGGGCGGTCAGTGTCGTCAGCAGCTTGGAGCGGAAGTATCCGCCGATCTGGGTGGCCTTGAGGTCGACCTGGGTGAAGCGCTTGGCGGCGTCCTCCACCAGCTTGTCGCTCAGTCCACCGCCCCAGTACCAGAGTGTCATGTTCCGGCCGGTCGATCCGGCCGGGACCGCACAGCCCGCGGCCGCGCCGCCCAGCACGGTGGCCGAGGTGGTTGCCAGGCCCGCGCGAAGCAGTCCTCTGCGTGAGGGGTGCACTGCTTCACCGCCTTTCGGTGTCTCGTCGTTGAGGTGTCGGGGTGTTGCCGTGGGGGGTGTCCTTGGGAAGTGGCTTCGGCGAAAACGTGTGGCGCCGCGTCACCACGGCGTGGCCGGTCACAAGGGAGTCGTGGTCACCACGGTGTGCTGGTCACGGCGGTGTGGCGGTCACCGCGGCGTGGCCGGTCACCAAGGTGTGGTGGTCACAACGGCGTAGCCGGTGCTTCCGGTGGCGGCGGGCCGACACCGGCGGGGATCCGGTCGGCGAGGAAGCCGTACGTCCGGCGGAGCTCCTCGGCGCCGGGGTCGGCCACGACCTCGCGCCACCACTCCGCCACACCGCCCCAGCCGGGCGCCGCCAGCGCCCCGCCGTGCCGACGGGTGGAAAGGCCGGAGGCGAGCACCGCGAAGCGCAGCCGTTCGGCGAGCGGCCAGCCGGCCAGGGTGGCGGCGACGAAGCTCGCGCCGAAGACATCGCCGGCGCCGGTCGCGTCCAGGACATCGATGTCGAGCGCGTCGGCCTCGGCGTGCTCCCCGGTCTCCTGGTCCACCGCGATCGCCCCGTCCCGGCCGCGGGTGACCACGGCGACCGGCACCAGGTCGGTGAGCGCGCGCAGGGCCGCCCGCGGGGTGGCGGTGCGGGTGTACGCCATGGCCTCGGTCTCGTTGGGCAGGAAGGCGTGGCACAGGGAGAGCTGGTCGAGCAGATCCGTGGACCACCGCTGGGAGGGATCCCAGCCGACGTCGGCGAATACCCGGGTGCCGGAGGCCGCGGCCTTGGCGATCCAGTCCTGTGGTTCGGGACCGATGTGCACGAGCGCGGAGCGGGCGGCCGGGGGGTCGCCGATCAGCTCGTCCTGGCCGTACGGGGGCTCCGCGCCACCGGTGACCAGCGCCCGGTCCGCGCCCAGCGCCAGTGAGACGGTGACCGGCGTGTGCCAGCTGGCGGGCGCCGTACGGGACGGCGAGAGGTCGACACCCTCCTGCCCGGCGAGCACCTCACGGCAGTAGCGGCCGTAGAGGTCGTCGCCGAACACGGTGGCCAGCGAGGTGCGCAGCCCGAAGCGGGCGGCGGCCACCGCGAGATTCGCGATGCCGCCGGGGCCACTGCCCATGCCCCCGGCCCAGATCTCCTCGCCCGGCACGGGTCCCCGGCCGAGGCCGGTGAAGACCAGGTCGTAGAAGAGCAGTCCGGTGAGCAGGACGTCGGGAGAGGTGTTGCCCGGTGACCCGGCGGGGAGCGGCTCGCTCACGAGCGCGTCCTCTCGTCAAGGGTGTGCAAGTTCTGACGTGGATCGTGAGCTACCCGAGCAAAGTTTTCAAGACCTCATCAAAAACAAGCATAGAGTTGATTGAAATTGCAGGGTAGTGTGCGCCGCATGCTGGCAGAGCGACGACACCAACTCATCCTGCGGGTATTGCGCTCCGGTGGCCCCGCATCCGTGACGGACCTCTCCTCCGAGCTGGGGGTGAGCGCCGCCACGGTGCGCCGCGACCTGATCAGACTGGAGGAGGACGGCCTGCTCACCCGGGTGCACGGGGGCGCGGTGGCGGAGGACGGCGATCAGCCCTTCGCCGAGGTCGCCGAGGTCCGGGTCACCGACAAGGACGCCGTGGCGGAGCGCGCCGCCGCGATGGTCCAGGACGGCCAGACGGTGCTGCTCGACATCGGCACCACCGCCTACCGCCTGGCCCGGCAGTTGCACGGCCGCCGTCTCACCGTGATCACCAGCAATCTGGTGGTGTACGAGGAGCTGGCGGAGGACACCGGGATAGAGCTGGTGCTGCCCGGGGGCGTGGTGCGCCGCGAGTACCGCTCGCTGGTGGGCTTCCTCACCGAGGACAGCCTGCGCCAGTTGCACGCCGACTGGCTGTTCCTGGGCACCAGTGGCATCCGGCCCGGTGGCCATGTGATGGACACGACCGTGGTCGAGGTCCCGGTGAAGCGGGCCATGATGGCCGCCGCCGAGAAGACGGTGCTGCTCGCCGACGCCGGGAAGTTCCCCGGCCGCGGGATGGCCAAGGTGTGCGGTCCGCAGGACATCGACTTCGTGGTGACCAACGCGTCCGCGGATCAGGCCACCTGTGCCGTCCTCGCCGAGGCCGGCGTCGAAGTGATCAAGGTCTGACCGCTCCCGGAGCGGACAGCGAGTCGGGACATCTCGGAGGTTCTTCAGTGAGACTGACCATTCTCGGCGGCGGGGGATTCCGGGTGCCGCTGGTGTACGGGGCGCTGCTCGCCGATCGCGGGGAGGGCCGGGTCACCGGCGTGACCCTGCACGACCTGGACGCCGGTCGGCTCTCCGCCATCGCCCGGGTGCTGGCCGAGCAGGCCGCGGACCATCCGGACGCGCCGACCGTGACCGTCACCACGGACCTGGACGAGGCCCTCGAGGGCGCCGACTTCGTGTTCTCGGCGATCCGCGTCGGCGGTCTGGAGGGGCGGGCGGCCGATGAGCGGGTGGCGCTGGCCGAGGGCGTGCTGGGGCAGGAGACGGTCGGCGCCGGTGGCATCGCGTACGGGCTGCGCACACTGCCGGTGGTGGACCACATCGCCCGGCGGGTGGCCGCGCTGGCCCCGGACGCCTGGTTCATCAACTTCACCAACCCGGCCGGTCTCGTCACCGAGGCCATGTCCCGCCACCTGGGCGACCGGGTGATCGGCATCTGCGACTCGCCGGTCGGCCTGGGCCGCCGGGTGGCCCGCGCGCTCGGTGCCGAGCGCCCGCGGGACGCGTGGATCGACTACGTCGGGCTCAACCATCTGGGCTGGCTGCGCGGGCTGCACTTCGACGGCCGTGACCAGCTGCCGCGGCTGCTCGCCGACCAGGAGCTGCTGGGCTCCTTCGAGGAGGGCAAGCTCTTCGGCCCGGAGTGGATCCAGTCGCTGGGCGCCGTCCCCAACGAGTATCTGCACTACTACTACTTCAACCGCGAGGCGGTGACGGCGTACCGGGAGGCCCGGCAGACCCGCGGCGCCTTCCTGTGCCAACAGCAGGCCGGGTTCTACGACACCCTGCGCGACCCGGCCGCGCCCGCGCTGCGGACGTGGGACAACACCCGGGCCGAGCGCGAGGCCACGTACATGGCGGAGAACCGCGAGGCGGCCGGCGCGGGGGAGCGGGACGAGGAGTCCCTGACCGAGTCCGGCGGCTACGAGAAGGTGGCCCTGGCCCTGATGCGGGCCATCGCCCGCGACGAGCGCACGACGCTGATCCTCAACGTGCGCAACCGCACCACACTGTCCGCCCTGGACGAGGACGCGGTCATCGAGGTCCCCTGCCTGGTCGACGGCAACGGCGCCCACCCCGTGGCCGTGTCCCCGCTCCCCGCGCACGCCACCGGCCTGGTCTGCGCCGTCAAGGCGGTGGAGCGCGAGGTGCTCGAGGCGGCGGCCTCCGGCTCCCGCGCCACGGCCGTCAAGGCGTTCGCCCTGCACCCCCTTGTCGATTCGGTCGAGGTGGCCCGCCGCCTGCTGGACGCCTACCGCCGGGCCCATCCCGGACTCGCGTACCTCACCTAAGGGGTCCGCAGGAAGTGCCCCGACACGCCGTCGATCGTCTGCGACGCCGTCGTGGCTGGTCGCCCACGCGGCGGAGCCGCATATCGACACAGCCGCGGCGGAGCCGCACATCGCCACAGTCCCGCGCCCCTTCGGGGCACATCCGAACCGTGGCCGACTCCCGCCGACCGCTGAGCCCGGCCCCGGCGCACCCCGTAGAGAGCCGTACCCAGCCGATGCCACCGCCCCGGCAACGTGGCCGCGGCCGACCCCACGCCGTCACCCCAACCCCGAAAAGAGTCTTCCGTGCACGACGAACGCCGCCGGATCGAGGAGCGCGTCGCGCGCGTCCACGACCAGCGCATCAAGCCCGCCCTCTACTCCGCCACCACTCCGCTGACCGTCGAGGCCTGGCACGCCCCCGGTGAGCCGGTGCCCTTCGCCGAGGCCGAGCGGGCCCCGTACGAGCCGTTCGCGATGGGCACGCCCTGGGGTCCGCCGTGGGGCACCACCTGGTTCCGCATGCGCGGCCGGGTGCCCGCCGAGTGGGCGGGCAAGCGCGTCGAGACGGTGATCGACCTCGGCTTCGTCGGCGACTGGCCCGGCAACCAGGCCGAGGCCCTGGTCCATCTGCCGGACGGCCGCCCGCTCAAGGCCGTCAACCCGCAGAACCAGTACGTACCCGTGGCCCGTGCGGCCGTCGGTGGCGAGGAGATCCACTACCTGGTGGAGGCGGCCTCCAACCCGGACATCCTGGCCGACGACTTCATCGGCCCCACCCCGCTCGGCGACCGGCTCACCGCGGGCGACCAGCCGCTGTACACATTCAAGCGCGCCGACCTCGCCGTCCTGGACGAGGAGGTCTGGCACCTCTCCCTCGACATACAGGTCCTGCGCGAGCTGATGCTGGAGCTGGACGCCCACGAGCCGCGCCGACACGAGATCATGACCTGTCTGGACCGGGCCCTGGACGCCCTGGACCTGGACGACATCTCCGGCACCGCCGCCGATGCCCGCGCCGTGCTGAGGACGGCGCTGGACCGGCCCGCGCACGCCAGCGCGCACATCATGTCGGCGGTCGGCCACGCGCACATCGACTCGGCGTGGCTGTGGCCGATCCGCGAGACCAAGCGCAAGACGTCCCGCACCTTCTCCAACGTCACCGCGCTCGCGGAGGAGTACGAGGAGTTCGTCTTCGCCTGCTCACAGGCCCAGCAGTACGCGTGGGTGCGGGACAACTACCCGCATGTGTGGGCCCGTATCCAGCAGACCGTCAGGAACGGCCAGTGGGCCCCTGTCGGCGGCATGTGGGTGGAGTCCGACGGCAACCTCCCCGGCGGCGAGGCGATAGCCCGGCAGCTGGTCCACGGCAAGCGCTTCTTCATCGAGCACTTCGGCATCGAGACCAAGGGCGTGTGGCTGCCGGACTCCTTCGGCTACAACGCGGCCTACCCGCAACTGGCGAAGCTCGCCGGGAACGAGTGGTTCCTCACCCAGAAGCTCTCGTGGAACCAAACCAACAAGCTCCCCCACCACTCCTTCTGGTGGGAGGGCATCGACGGCACCCGCATCTTCACCCACTTCCCGCCGGTGGACACCTACAACGCCGAGTTCTCCGGCCAGGAGATGGCGCACGCGGTGCGCAACTACCAGGACAAGGGCGTGGGCACCCGTTCGCTCGCCCCGTTCGGCCACGGCGACGGCGGTGGCGGCCCCACCCGCGAGATGATGGAGCGCGCCCGCCGCCTCGCCGACCTGGAGGGCTCGGCGCGGGTGCGGGTCGAGCACCCGGACACCTTCTTCGCCGAGGCGAGCAAGGAGGTCCCCAAGGACCAGGTGTGGTCCGGGGAGCTGTATCTGGAGCTGCACCGCGCCACGTACACCTCACAGGCCCGCACCAAGCAGGGCAACCGGCGCAGCGAACACCTGCTGCGCGAAGCGGAGTTGTGGGCCACGACGGCCGCGCTGCACGCGCCGGGCTACCGCTATCCGCTGCCGGAGCTGGACCGGCTGTGGAAGACGGTGCTGCTGCACCAGTTCCACGACATCCTGCCCGGCTCGTCGATCGCCTGGGTGCACCGGGAGGCCGAGGCCGAGTACGCGCGGGTGGCGGCCGAGGTGCGGGAGCTCACCGAGCGGGCGCTCGACGCCCTCGCCGCGACCGGTGACGGATCGCCCGCCGTGTTCAACACCAGCCCGCGCGACCGCGCCGAGGTCGTCACGGTGCCCGCGTACGTCGCCGCGAAGGGGCAGGGGCTCACGGACGGGCAGCGGCTCGCGGACGGTTCGGTGGCCGTGTGGGCGAGGGTCCCGGCGAACGGTGGCGCGCCGCTCGGCCCCCAGGGGACGCCCCCGCGTCCGGTCACCCTCGACGGCCGGGTGCTGGACAACGGCCTGGTGCGGGTCGAACTCGCGGAGGACGGCACCATCGCGTCGGTACGCGACCTGGCGGCCGACCGCGAGGTGCTCGCGCCGGACGCGGCGGGCAACCTGCTCCGCCTCCACAGCGACCTGCCCAACTACTGGGACGCCTGGGACATCGACAAGCACTACCGGAACCGCTACACGGACCTCACCGGCGCCGAGTCCATCACGGTGGCCGAGGACGGCCCGCTGCTGGGGGCGCTGCGCGTGGAGCGACACTTCGGCAAGGGCTCGCGGATCGCGCAGACCGTCGTGGTGCGGGCGGGCAGCCGCCGCGTCGACATCGCGACGGAGATCGACTGGCACGAGGCGGAGAAGATCCTCAAGGCCGCCTTCCCGGTCGATGTGCGGGCCGACCACTCCCGCGCCGAGATCCAGTTCGGCCACGTACAGCGCCCCACCCACACCAACACCAGCTGGGAGGCGGCCCGTTTCGAGGTGTACGGCCACCGCTGGGTGCACATCGGCGAGCCGGGCTACGGGGTCGCGGTGCTCAACGACGCCACGTACGGCCACGATGTCTCGCGCACCACACGGGAGTCGGACGGCGGCACGACCACGACGGTCCGCCTCTCCCTGGTGCGCGCGCCGCGCGTGCCCGACCCGGAGGCCGACCAGGGCAAGCACCGCTTCACCTACGCGCTGCTGCCGGGCGCGACGGTCGAGGACGCCATCGCGGAGGGGTACGCGCTGAACCTGCCGCTGCGCGTCGGCTCCGCGGCCCCGGCGGCCCCCGTGATCACCAGCGACCATCCGGCGGTGACGGTCGAGGCGGTCAAGCTGGCCGACGACGGCTCGGGCGATGTGGTGGTGCGGCTCTACGAGTCGCTGGGCGGCCGGGCGCGGGCGGTGCTGCGCACGGGGTTCCCGCTCGGCGGGGTCCAGGTCACGGACCTGCTGGAGCGCCCGCTGGCCGAGCGGCCCGCGGAGGTGTCGGCGGTCGGCGAGGACCGGCTGACCGTGGCGCTACGGCCGTTCCAGATCCTCACCGTGCGGCTGACCCCGGGGCCGCGTGTGTCATGACGTGGTGCCCGGGTCACCGGCCGGGGCGGCCGGGAACGGGAGCGCCTCGGCCGCCGTCACCTCGTCCCCGGCCCGTACCCCGTGCAGGACGTGGGCCAGCACCTCGGCTCCGCGCACCACGCGCGGGCCGGGACGGTTGAAGTAGGCCGGGCCGTCCAGCACCCAGACCCTCCCGGCCCGTACGGCGGGCAGGTCCGTCCAGCCCGGCAGCCGGGTGAGCAGGTCCGTCTCCCGCAGGGTGCGCTCGGGCGGGAAGCCGCACGGCAGGACCAGCACCACCTCCGGCCGGGCGGCGCGCACCGCCGCCCAGGTCATCGGGCTGGTGTGCGCCCCCGGCGCGGCGAGCAGCGGTTCGCCTCCGGCGGTGGCGATCTGGTCGGGGACCCAGTGTCCGGCGGGCCACAGCGGGTCGAGCCATTCGATCGCCACGACCCGGGGCCGGGCCCGGCCCGCCACCGCCCGGCGGACGCCCTCGAGGCGGTGGCGCAGGTCGGCCCGGCGCCGCTCGGCGCGCTCGCGCACGCCGAGCAGCTCACCCACCGTCACCAGGGAGTCCAGTACGTCGTCGAGCGTGTGTGGCTCCAGGCTGAGGACGCGGGTGTCGGCGTCCAGCAGCCGGACGGCCCGGCTCACCTTCCGGTACGACACGGCACACACCTCGCACAGGTCCTGGGTGAGCACCACATCGGGGCGCAGGGCCGCCAGCGCCTCGGTGTCGAGGGTGTAGAGCGACGACCCGGAGTGTGTCGCGCCACCGACCGCGTCGGAGATCTCCCGGCTGGTGAGGGCGTCCTGGTCGAGGCCGGTGGCGGTCACCACGGGGATGTCCGCCACCGCTTCCGGCGGCCAGTCGCATTCGTGGGTGCGACCGGCCAGCCGCTCGGCCAGCCCGAGTTCGGCGACGATGTCGGTCGCGGCGGGCAGCAGGGAGACGATGCGCATACCGCGACTGTAGGCGGGTCGTCCGGGGCATTGGTGGCAGGCGACGCGCGGGTCGGCGGCGTGCCGGTGGTGCGGCGCGCTCAGACGGCCGCGGCGCGTCGCGGGTCGGTGCGGTGCTGGCCGTGGTCGACGCCCTGGCCCTGGCCGTGGCCTCCCAGCTGGGCGAGCGCGCGCTGGAGACCTCCGAACTGCTGACCCGCCTGCGCGGTCACTTCCTGCCGCCCAACAGCCCCCATGACGGCCGCGACGAGTGAGGTCGGGCGCGTCCCGCCGGCGTCTCACCAGGTGGCCGGTCTTGGCCGGGGATCCCATACGCGGTACCTTCGGTGAGTTATCGACGATGGTCTGACGGAAGCCGGTGGGAATCCGGCACGGTCGCGCCACTGTGAACGAGACGTCCCCGTTCGGGGGCGTCGCGTGAGTCAGACCCGCGGCCATCGTCCTGTGCACCACCGAGATGGGACGCGAACTCCCTTTAGGAGGCCACTGTCATGGCGCAGCATGTCGCGCAGCCGACAGCCACCACTCCCGCCCTGCCCGCCACGCTGCCGCTGAAGGCGATAGCTCCCTGGGCCGTCTTCTTCGGCATCCTGATGCTGGTCCTGCTGTACTTCGTCGGCGCCGAGCAGGGCGCCACCGCGGTCGTCTCCGGCTCGGGCGTCCACGAGTGGGTGCATGACGCCCGCCATCTGCTCGGCTTCCCCTGCCACTGACGCGAGGGACGCCGTACCTTCCATGAACTCCGCAACAGTGAGAAACCTGTTGGCGCGGGGCATGCTCGCCGGTCTTGGTGCCGGTGTGCTCGCCCTGATCGCCGCCTATTTCCTCGGTGAGCCGAACGTCGACCGGGCGATCGGCTTCGAGGAGTCCCACGCCCCCGCGCACGAGCACGAGGTCGAGATCGTCTCCCGCGGTCTCCAGTCCACCGCGGGCCTGGCCACCGGTGTGCTGATCTACGGGATCGCGTTCGGCGGTATCGCCGCCCTCGCCTACTGCGTCGCGCTCGGCCGGGTCGGCCGCTTCGGCCCGCGGGCGACCGCGCTGCTGCTGTCCGGCTGTGCGCTGCTGGCGGTCTATGTCGTGCCGTTCCTGAAGTACCCGGCCAACCCGCCCGCCGTCGGCAACGGCGACACCATCGGCAAGCGGACGACGCTGTACTTGTTGATGATGGTGCTGAGCGTGCTCCTGGCGATCGCGGCCACCATCCTGGGCAAGCGGCTCGCCCCGAGGCTGGGCACCTGGTACGCCACCGTCGTCGCGGTGGCCGCCTTCGCTGTCGTCATCGGGCTGGCGTTCGCCTTCCTGCCCGTCATCAACGAGGTGCCGGCGGACTTCCCGGCCACCGTGCTGTGGCGGTTCCGGCTGTCCGCCCTGGCCATGCAGGTGATCCTGTGGGGCGGTTTCGGCCTTCTCTTCGGCGAGCTCGCCGAGCGGCTGCTCAACCCCAAGCCCGCGAAGGCCGAGGACGGCCGGGCGATGGCGGCCGCCCCGAACTGACCACACCGAGACGCACGAGGGCCCGCGGAATCATGTCCGGGGCCCTCTCGCGTTGGGCGGGCGCATCCCGGCACCTGGCGGCCCGAGGGCCTGACGACGCGGGGGCGTCCGTGTGGGGCGTCCGTGCGGGGCGCCTCGCGTCACTTCCGCGGGGGCAGGTGCCGCAGTCCGTTCTCCAGCAGCGCGAACGCGTGCTCCGCGTCGGCCACCGCACCCGCGTAGCGGTCGTCGGCCGGTTCCCCGTAGGTCACGCGCCGGGTGTTGTCCTGTGCCAGTGACCACTGGACCGCGACGATCTGGACGGCGGCCAGCCGCGCGGTGAGCTCCGGGGTGTCCGCCGTCTCCCGCAACGCCTGCGCGAGCTCGTGTTCGGCACCGGCCTTGAACCGCTCCATCCGGGCCACCAGCGAGGGTGTGTCGAGGATCATCCGGGTGAGCTTGAGGATGTGGGGATGGTCGTTGAGCCCGGTGATCGGGTCCCGTTCGCGCAGGCCCTTGAGGAAGTGCTCGCGCAGTGCGGTCAGCGGGGTGGTGCGGGGCGGGCGGGCCCGTACGACGCGGGCGCTTTCGGCCTCGTGGTCGGCGAGGCGGTGCACCACGAGGTCCTCCTTCGCCGGGAAGTAGGCGAAGAGCGTGCGCTTGGACACCTCGGCCGCCTCGGCCACCTGGGCCACCGAGACCTGGTTGAAGCCGTGTTCGAGGAAGAGCGTGATCGCCGCCTCGGAGATCGCCGCATGGGTCCGCTGCTTCTTCCGCTCCCGTAGCCCTGGCTTGCCGTCCACGGCGACCACCGTAGCAGAGCAGTTGCCCCCGGGAGATTTCTGCACCTGGTATACATATAACCCGAGGCGAGAAATCGAGGAGGAGTGGCCGTGTCCACTGAGAAGGCTGAGAAGGCTGAGAAGACGGAGAGCGCGACCGACGTCGTCATCGCGGGCGCCGGCCCGACCGGGCTGATGCTGGCGTACGAGCTGGCGCTGGCCGGGGTCGAGACCCTGGTGCTGGAGAAGCTGGACCGGCGCATCGAGCAGGTAAAGGGTGGCGCGATCCAGCCCCGTACGGCCGAACTGCTCGACCTGCGCGGGCTGTTGGAGCCGATGCTGCGGCGTGCCACCCCGCGTGATCCGGTGGGCGGGCACTTCGCGATGCTGCCCGTGCCCTTGGACTGCACCTCGTGGGAGACCAGGCACAACGGTCCGATCGGCATCCCGCAGTGGAAGATCGAGGAGGTGCTCGAGGAGCGGGCGACCGCCGCGGGAGCGCGAGTTCTGCGGGGCACCGCCGTCTCGAGGGTCGAGTCGGGCGAGGACGGCGTGGCCGTGACGGCGGACGGTCTGGAGGTGCGGGCGCGCTATCTGGTGGCGTGCGACGGCGGCCACAGCACGGTGCGGAAACTGCTGGAGCTGCCGTTTCCCGGGCGGGCCGGGACCCATCAGGCGGTGCTGACCGACATCCGGCTGACCGCGGTGTCCTCGCTGGTGCCCAAGCGGATGGGGCACATCAGCACCATGACCCGTCGCGTGGGCGGCTACTGGGCCATGCTGGTCCCGGTCGGCGGTGACCTCTACCGCTTCACCTTCGGGCACGAGGGCCAGGCGGACACCGCTCGCGACGTCCCCGTCACCCATGAGGAGATCGCCACCGCGCTGCGGGAGGTGTACGGCGAGGAGACCACCCTGGGGGCCGTGGAAAACTCCTCCCGCTTCGGCGATGCCACGCGGCAACTGGAGCAGTACCGCGTGGGCCGCGTGCTGTTCGCGGGCGACGCCGCCCATATCCATTCGCCGATGGGCGGCCAGGGGCTCAACCTGGGTATGCAGGACGCGTTCAACCTCGGCTGGAAACTGGCCGCCGTCATCCAGGACCGGGCGCCGAGCGGACTCCTGGACAGCTACCACGCCGAACGGCACCCGGCCGCGGCCCGGGTCCTGCATCACACTTCGGCCCAGCGCGTCCTGGCGGACACCAACCCGAGCGAGGACGTGGCCGCCCTGCGTGACATCTTCATCGATCTGCTGCGACTGCCCGATGCCAACCGCCACCTCGCGGGACTGATGTCCGGTCTCTCACTGCGCTACGAGCTTCCCGGCGAACATCCCCTCACCGGGCGGCGCGTGCCGGACGCCGACCTGGTCACCGAGGACGGTGCCACCCGGCTGTCGGCGCTGTTCGGCTCGGGCCACGCCGTGCTGCTCGATCTGGCCGGAGCCGTCCCGGACGGCCTCCCGCTCCCACCCCGCGTCGACCTCGTCCGGGCCACCTGCGCGGACGACCTGGGCGCCGCCGCCCTGCTCATCCGCCCCGACGGCTATGTGTGCTGGGCGGCGGACACCCCGGCCGACTGCGACGGGACCCTGCTCGCCACGATCGACGGCGGGCTGACGAAGGTGCGCTGAGCCCGGGCGCGTCAGGCCCGGGGGCGGTGTCCGGTGGCCAGTGCGACGAGTGCCGCCAGGGTGAGCAGAGGGGTGAGTCGCGGGCCGAGCGAGGAGTAGAAACCGCCCAGGGCCCAGACGCTGTTGGCCGACGCGGCCCGCGCCGCGTGACGCGGGTCCTCGCCGCCCAAGTGGTCCGAGAGCGTTCCGGCGACCGGGAGCGCCATCAGCAGCGCGAGGGCGCAGGCGCTCAGTCGTCCAGGGGGAGCAGGATGCGGAAGGTGGCGCCCTCGGCCGGGGCCGTACGCACCTCCACCCGGCCGTGGTGCGCCGTCACCAGGGAGCGGACGATCGCGAGGCCGAGTCCCGCGCCTCCGCTGTCGGTGCGGCCACGGGCGTCATCCGCGCGGTAGAAGCGGTCGAAGGCGCGGGCGGCCTGCTCCTCGGTCATCCCCGGGCCCTCGTCGTGCAGCTCCAGCACCGCCAGACCGTCCCGCGTGCCGACGCCGATCCGGACCGGAGTGCCGGGCGGGGTGTGCGCCACCGCGTTGCCGACGAGGTTGGAGGTCACCTGGCGCAGTCTCGCCTCGTCGCCGAGCACCGGTGCGCCACCCGGCGGTCCGCCGCCGGGGCCGGTGAGGGTGACCGGGCGCCGTGGATCGAGCGCGCGCAGGTCGTGCAGGGCGTCGGCGGCCAGGGTGCGCAGATCCATCGGGGTGGGGTGGAGCGGGAGGTCCGCGGTGGCGGCGTACTCGTCGAGGCGGGCGAGCAGCAGCAGGTCCTCGACCAGCCGGACCAGCCGCGCCGCCTCCCGTTCGATTCGGCCCATCGCGGCGTCGACATCGGCGGGCTCGGGCATGCCGCCCATCCGGTACAGCTCGGTGAAACCCTTGATGCCGAAGAGCGGGGTGCGCAGCTCGTGGCCGGCGTCGGCGACGAAGCGGCGCATCCGCTCGGCGGCGGCCGCCCGCGCGGCGTCGCTCTCCTCGACCCGGTCCAGCATGCCGTTGAGCGCCCTGGCCAGACGGCCGAGTTCGGTGCGGGAGGCGGCCAGCTCCGGGACGCGGCTGGACAGGTCGCCGTCCGCGATGGCCGCCGCGGTGGTCTCGATCCGGCGCAGCGGACGCAGCCCGCCGCGTACGGCGAACCACCCGGCCCCGCCGAGCAGCGCCAGCACCAGGGAGTCGATGAGCAGCATCCGGGTGCCGAGCTGTCTGATCGTCGCGTCGACCTGGGCGAGGGAGGCCGCGACGACGACGCTGTGGGCGTCCTCGGCCCGCTCCCGCTGTTCCCTTGGCGCGTTGAGCGGTACGGCGATCGCCCGCCATGTCCCGCCGCCGTCGGCGGCCGGGGCCTCGAAGGGCCGACGGCCGCGCTCGCCGACCGCCGCCGCGTCGAGCGGGGGCAGGGTGGGAGCGCTGTGCGTCGCGGGCCGGATGACCTGCCGGACGCGGCCGCTCGGGCCGAGGGAGGCCAGATAGACATCGCCGGTGAGCCGCTGCTCCACGGTGTCGCGCATCCGCGATGTCCGATCGCCCGCCATGCCGGACGGGTCGGTGAGGCGCGCGGTGGCCGTGGCGGCGGTGCGGAGCCGGTTGTCCAGCTGACGCACCAGGTCGCGCTGGAGCAGGACGACGGCCAGGGCGTTGCTGCCGAGCAGGGCGGCCACGAGCAGCATCAGGGCGATGGCCAGCAGCCGGCCGCGCAGCGAGAGCCGACCGCGCAGTGAGAGCCGGCCGCGCAGTGAGAGCCGGCCGGGCAGCGAGAGCCGGCCGCGCAGCCCGCGCATCGGACCGGTGCTCACCGCGGCGGCCTCCGCAGCACATACCCGGTGCCGCGCACCGTATGGATCAGCTTCGGTTCGCCCAGGTCCACCTTGCGCCGCAGATAGCTGACGTAGGAGGCGACGATGCTGTCGTCGCCTCCGAAGTCGTACTGCCAGACCAACTCCAGGAGTTGGGACTTCGACAGCACCTGCCCGGCGTTCTCCATCAACACGCGCAGCAGGCTGAACTCGGTCGGGGACAGCCGCACGGGCTGCCCGCCCCGGGTCACCTGATGGCTGTCGGGGTCCAGCTCCAGATCGCCGACGACCAGCCGGCCGTCGGATTGCCGACCGCTGACCCGGCGCAGAATGGCCCGGATGCGCAGGACCAGCTCCTCCAGGTTGAACGGCTTGGTGACGTAGTCGTCACCGCCCGCCCTGAGCCCGCTGATCCGGTCCTCGGGCGCATCGCGGGCGGTGAGGAACAGCACCGGGGGATGGCCCGCCGCGGTGAGCGGATGCTGCCCGCGCAGCCGGTGGACGACCTCGAAGCCATCGATGTCGGGCAGCATCACATCCAGCACGATCAGGTCGGGACGCCGCTCCCGCACCGCGGCCAGCGCCTGTTCACCGGTCGCGACCGCGACCACGGCGAAGCCCGCCAGCCGCAGACTCGCGGAGAGCAACTCGCGCAGCGTCGGCTCGTCCTCCACCACCAGCAGCCGTTCCGATGCCGTCATCCGTCCCGTCCCCACATCCCCACGTCCCCACGTCCCCACCCGATCGTCCGCCCTTCGGCTTGCCGGCCCGTTACGCGTCGCGCCGGCGGAAGACAATGAACGCCGCGGTCAGCAGGGCCGCGACACACCCTGCCATGACGGCCGGCCCGGACCAGGGGGCCAGTAGCGCCGGATCGCGGTAGCCGGTGATGATCCGCCCGCCCGCGACGGCGGCCAGTACTTCGCCACCCGGCCGCCGAACGCCCCGGGCAACGCGGGTGCGAACGCCTGCACGATCAGCATCGCGCCGAACAGGGTCGTCACCGTCGCCGTCGTGCTGCGGATCACCGTGCCGATCGCAAGAAAGCCGCTGAGGGACACCAGCAGCCCGACCGGCAGCGCCACCGCGAAGCGGCGAACGACAGGTCGTCGACGGCGACCACCCTGCCGTAGCGCTTGGTCAGTCCGCGTACTTCGATCATCACGCCTCCAGAGCCGAGATGCGCGCGCGGCGCCGCGTGCGCAGGAGGATGACAACCACCGCGGCGGCGGCGAGGAACGCGATGGTGGCCATGGCGATGTAACTGTGCACGCCCAGCGCCGAGTTCAGCGTCTCTCCGTCCACGACCGTGTTGGTGGACGTGAGTACGGCCGAACCCACGAACTTCAGGATCACCGCCCCGGTCGCCACCATCACCATGACCATGCTGGACACCACGCCCTGCCGTTCCGGGGGCGCGAGCGTCGCCGCCATGTTGAACCCGGCGGTCACGAGCGTTCCCGCGGTGAGACTCAGCAGGAAGGAGCAGACGACCGCGAGCGGGAGCACGGAGTCCCCGAGGAACATCCCGACGGTTCCCACCGTTCCGATCGCCACTCCGCCCGCGAGTGCCACGGCCGGTCCGACCCGCGTGCTGAGCACGCCCGCCAGGGTGCCGCCGAGCACGATGCCGATCGCCGGTATGCCGTACAGCAGGCCCAGCGCTCCCGGGGCGGCGAGTCCGTATCCGAGGCCCTGGTCCGCCGAGACCTTGGCGATCAGGCCGAAGAGCGTGAGCATGCTCTGGTACGCGCCGGTTCCGAAGACGACCACGAGCAGTGTGAGCACCAGTGGCCTGCCGAGGTTCCTGATGTCGATCACGGGCTCGGGAATCCGGCTCGCCACCAGGAACCACCGGGCCAGTGCCGCGGCGCCACCGATGAGGAGGGCGAGCGGTCCCGCGGTGAACCAGCCGAACTCCGACCCGAGGCTCACATAGCTGAGCACCGCAGCCAGCCCGCCACCGAGGAGAACGGCTCCGGCGATGTCGACCTTGCCCGGCGTCCTGACCGCGGACCGGGGAACGAGGCGGTGCACCAGGAACGCCGCGAGGGCCGCGAAGATCGCCGATGCCACGAACACGCTCCGCCAGCCGAACTCCGCGGCCGTCAACGCGAAGAGGGCGGGCATGACGACGCTGAGGAGCGCGGAGCCGGAGGTCACGATGCCCGTGACGACCATCGCCATGTCCGGTGCGCACATGTCACGGATGAGGGCGACCGTGAGGAACACGGCTCCCACGGCCGCTCCCTGGAGCAGGCGGCCGAGGATGAACACCCAGAGATCGGGGGCGACGAGACACACCAGGGCGCCCGCCAGGGCGGTGACCAACGTCGCCACCAGCACTCTGCGCTTGCCGTGGATATCGGCGCTCTTCCCGAGCAGTGGCGCCCACATCGCTCCCGCCAGCAGCGAGCTGGCGTCGATCCACGCCGACTGATCGGTGCCGAAGTGGTCGAGCATCTCGGGAAGGACGAGGAGCGGTGCGGTGACGACGGTGTCCACCATGGTGTTCACCAGAATCAGGATGGCCACCTGGCCGATGAGGCGTCTGTTCCACCTCGTGTGCTGTTCGCTGCCGAGCGGTCCGGTGCCGACGCTCGTGTCGGTGTTGGTGTCGGCGCTCGTGCTGGCGCTGCCAATGCTGCCGTTGGGCATGAAGCGCTCTTCCTTCTGTCCCCGTGGACCTGGTCGCGGTCGCCCGACGTCGTCGTGGCGCGTGGCATCACAGTGATCCGCCGTTCTGGGACAGCTCTGCACGAGTCCGGGTGCCGCATGAGAACTGCCCGTCGGGTACGGGGGAAACCGGCAGGTCGCGGCAGCCGACCGGCCGGTGATTCACAGAAACTCACAGAAACTGGGCGACGGTCTCTCCGGGGGCCAGCCGGCCCGCGGTCCTGAGCTCGACGAGGGCGGCGGTACCGTACTGGAGGGCGCGGTCCAGGGCGGGGGCGAACTCCTCGGTGGTGGTGACGGTTTCGCCGTGGGCGCCGAAGGCGCGCGCGTAGGCGGCGAAGTCGGGGTTGACCAGGCCGGTGCCGCTGACCCGGCCGGGGTAGTGGCGCTCCTGGTGCTGCCGGATGGTGCCGTAGGTGCCGTTGGCGATGACGAGCAGCAGCGGCGTGGCGCCCTCGGCCACGGCGGTGGCGAGCTCCTGGCCGTTCATCAGGAAGCAGCCGTCACCGGCGACGGAGACCACCTGACGGCCGGGGTGGGCGATGGCCGCGGCCACCGCGGCGGGGATGCCGTATCCCATGGAGCCGTTGCGCGGGGCGAGCTGGCGGGCGCCGTCCCGATAGGTGAGGAAGCGCTGAGCCCACAGGGCGTGGTTTCCGGCGCCGAAGGTGACGATGGCGTCCGGCGGCAGCCGGGAGTCCAGTTCGGCGAAGACGGCGCCGAGGTCCAGCCGGTCGTCGTCGTGGACGGGTGCTCGGTATGCGAGGTGGGCGGCGCGGTCCTCCTTGGTCCGTGCGGCCCATGGCACGGGTCCGGCGGGGGCCAGGTCCCGTACGGCCCGGCCGAACGCGGCCGGAGTGGCGAGCAGGGTGAGGTCGGGGGAGCGGAGCAGCCCGGGAGCCCCTGGTTCGGGCAGGGCCAGCACGATGCGCGGGCCCTGCCCGTCGGCGGGCAGCAGGGTGAAGCCGTCCGTGGTCACGTCACCGGGTGCGGCGCCCACGCAGATCAGCCGATCGGCCTCGCGCAGCCGGGCGGCGAGCGCGTCGGACCGGCCGTAGCCGAGGGCCCCGGCGTAGACCTCGCTGTCGTTGTCGAAGAGGTCCTGGCAGCGGAAGTCGACCGCGACCGGCAGTGACCACGCCTCGGCCCAGGCCCGGACGTCCGCCCGGGCCCCGGGGGTCCAGCGGCTGCCGCCGAGCAGCGCGAGGGGGCGTTCGGCGTCCGCCAACAGGGCGGTGAGCGCGTCGAGTTGAGCCGGGGACACGGCGCCTTCGGGCGCCGGTGCCGGGACCGCGTCGGCCACCCGTACCGTATCGGTCAGCATGTCCTCGGGCAGTCCGAGGACGACCGGGCCGGGGCGGCCACCGGTGGCGGTGGCGAAGGCGCGGGCGAAGTACTCGGGGATCCGGGCGGCGTCGTCGATGGTCCCGACGAGCTTGGCGGAGGCGCCGAAGGTGGCACGCAGATCGAGCTCTTGGAAGGAGCGGCGGTCGGTGTGGCCGCGTGGCACCAGCCCGATGAAGAGCACCAGCGGAGTGGCGTCCTGGTCGGCGGTGTGCAGGGCGACCAGGGCGTTGGTGGCGCCGGGACCGCGGGTGGTGAAGCACACGCCGGGGCGGCCGGTGAGCTTCCCGTACGCCTCGACCATATAGCCCGCGCCGCCCTCGTGGCGGCACACGACCATCCGCACCGGGGCGTCGTGGAGGGCGTCGAGCGCGGCGAGATAGCTCTCCCCGGGGACGCCGTACACGGTGTCCACACCGTGCCGGACGAGCTGGTCGATCAGGACCTGCCCACCGGTGCGGGCGGGGTACTGCGGTGTCATGCGGTGGCCTTCGCGGTCGCGGGGTGTTCACGGTGTTCGGGGTGGTCCGGGCCGAGTCGGCGGCGCAGTGGCGGTCCCGCGAGATAGGAGCCGGTCGCCGTGCAGGCCGCGATGAGGATCAGGAGCAGCGCCACACCCCAGGAGGCGCCGTCGGCGAGGCCCGTCAGCCAGGCGGCGACCAGGGGCACCAGACCGCCGAGCACCCCGGCGAGGTTGTAGGCCATGGCCACCGCGCTGTAGCGCACGGTCTCGGGGAACATCCCGGTGACCACGGCGCCGATCGCCGCGTACGGGATCGAGATGACGGCGACGCCCAGGGAGACACCGAGCATCACCAGCCCGGTGTGCCGGGTGTCGATGAGCCAGAACGCCGGGAACGCCACCAGCACGGAGGCGACACCGCCGATGGCGCACACCTTCCAGGCGCCCATCCGGTCGGCGAGCCGCCCGGCGACCACGATGACGGCGATCTCGGCGACGGCCGCCAGCAGCGTGGCATCGATCATCACGGACTTGCCGATGTCGAGCCGCTCGGTGCCGTAGGAGATCACATACGTGGTCAGCAGGAAGAAGCCGCCGATGCCGAGGAAGGCCGCGGCCACTCCGATGAGCATCCGGCCCCAGGTCCTGCGGAACGCCTCGATCAGCGGGGCGGACGTGGGCCCTTCGCGCTCGGCGTCGGCCCGCATGGCGCGGAAGACCGGCGACTCCTCGATGCGCAGCCGCAGATAGAGGGCGAAGGCGAGCAGCGCGAAGGCGGCGAGGAAGGGGATCCGCCACCCCCAGGCGTAGAAGGCGTCATCGGGCAACGTCCCCACCAGGGCGAAGGCGCCGCTGGAGAGCAACGTCCCGACGGGGGAACCGAGTTGGGGGATGGAGGAGTAGCTGCCGTGTTTCTCCTCCGGGGTGTGCTCCAGGGTGAGCAGCATGGCGCCGCTCCACTCGCCACCGACCGAGATGCCCTGCGAAAAGCGGAGGGCGGCCAGCAGGGCCGGGGCCCAGACGCCGATCGTGCGGTAGTCCGGGAGCAGCCCGATGCAGCCGGTGGAGGCGCCCATCAGTACGACGGTGATGATGAGCGCCGCCTTGCGCCCGTAGCGGTCGCCGATGTGCCCGAAGACGGCGGCGCCGATGGGCCGGGCCACGAAGCCCACGGCGAAGGTGACGAAGGAGGCGATCGTCGCGGTGGCCGGGTCGAGGGAGGGGAAGAACAGCTTGTTGAACACGAGCGCGGCGGCGGTGCCGTAGAGGAAGTAGTCGTACCACTCGAGGGCGGTGCCGATGAACGCGGCGGCCAGCAGCCGCCTGATGTCTCCTGGGCTGGGGCGCGGTGGCGCGGTGGTGGTGCTCACGGACTCTCCAGGGGTGTGCGTGGCCTCGGGTCAGGCCAGGTGGTGGAGCTGGGCGAGCGGCAGGGCGGTGGCGGGTTCGGTGGTGGTCGGCAGACCGTCCACGAGAACGGGAGCGGGTTCGCGTGGCACCTCGACCCGCGGAGTGGCGGTGTTGTGGAGCATGTCGGCACGGGTGAGCCCGCGGGCGCCGCGCACCGCCGCGTAGCGAAGCCCGCCGGGCAGGGCGGCGCGGGCCCGGGTGTCGTCCAGCGCGGCCTGGGCCACGAAGATCCGCGACAGCCGGGACGGCGCGTCGCCGAGGCCGCCGAAGTAAGGCCCGTAGGTACGGGGCTGGGTGAGCCGGGTGGAACCGGAGCCCGAGCCGCTGTTGCCCCAGGCCACGAAGCCGCCCTTGAGGACGAGTTCGGGCTTGGTGCCGAACCACGCCGGATGCCACAGCACCAGATCGGCCAGGCGTCCGGGTCGCAGGGTGCCCACCTCGTGGGCGAGGCCGTGGGCGATCGCCGGATTGAGGGTGATCTTGGCGAGATAGCGCAGCACCCGCTCGTTCGCAGGTACCTCCACTCCGCCCTCGCCCGCGCGCAGCGCCTGGACATGGGCGAGTTGCCAGGTGCGCCGTACGGTTTCGGCGATCCGGCCCATGCCCATCGAGTCGGAGTTGACGATGCTGATGGCGCCGAGGTCGTGCAGCGCGTTCTCGGCGGCGATGGCATGGCCGCGGATGCGGCCCCGGGAGATCTCGACATCGCTGTGCACATGGTGGTTCTGCCGGTGCACGGTCATCGTCATCGGGAACAGCTCGCCGACCGTGTTCGCCGTGTACGGGATGGTGGGGGTGGTCGAGGACGGCAGGATGTGCGGCTCGGAGAGGATCTCCAGCAGATCGGGGTGTCCGCCGCCGCCCTCCACGTGGTACGCGTGCACGGTGCGGCCGCGGGTGGCGCCGATGGTGTCGCGCAGATAGCCCGATTCGTTCATCGAGTCGGTGTGCAGCGCCACGGGCAGATCGGCGTGTTCCGCCGTGGCCAGACAGGTGTCGATGATGCGGGGAGTGGCCCCGAAGTCCTCATGGATCTTGAAGCCACCGGCCCCGGCGAGCACCGACTCGTCCAGCAGCGCCCGGGAGCTGGAGGAACCACGGCCGAGGAAGGCCACATTGAGCGGGGTGCCGCGCCACGCGCTCATCAGGGTGTGCAGATTGTGGGCGGGGTTGCAGCCGATGTCCCACACCCCGCCGAGCCCCATGCCCACGACCGTGGTGACCCCGGAGGCGAGCGCGGCGGGGGCCACCTGGGGCGAGGACAGATGCACATGGCTGTCGACGATGCCCGGAGTGGCGATCAGCCCCTCGCCCGTGACCACCGCGGTGTGCGAGTCGATGGCGAAGTCCACCGGCCTCAGATCCGGGTTCCCCACTCCGCCGACCGCCACGATCCGGCCGTCCTTGACGCCGATGTCGGTCTTGCGGATGCCCAGCACGGGGTCCAGCAGCAGCACGCTGGAGACCACCAGGTCCAGGGCCGAGGCCCGGTCTGAGCGGGGGGAGGCGAGTAGTCCGTCGCGGACGGTCTTGCCGCAGCCGCCGAGCAGCTCATCGCCGGGGGTGCCGTCGTCGGTCTCCACCTCGATCCACAGACAGGTGTCGCCGAGGCGGACGCGGTCACCGGTGGTGGGGCCGTAGAGGGTGTTGTACGTACGGCGGTCGATCCGCGTCATGCCGTCTCCTCCCGTTCGTCTCCGTCGTGGCGGGCGACCACCACGGCGACCTCGCGTGCCGTACCGGGCTCGAAGGCGAGCGCGGTCCCCGCGGCGATGTCCAGCCGCATCCCGGCGGCGGCCGCGCGATCCAGCTCCAGCGCGGGGTTGGCCTCGCTCAGCGGATAGTGCGAGGAGAGGAAGACGGTCCGGTCGCCGGTGTTGCGGATCGTGAGCCGGGCCCGGCGCCGTCCGGCGTTGATGGCCACCGGCTCATCGGCCGGGCGTGTCGCGCCGGGGGCCGGTTCATCCGTCGGGCGTGTCGCGCCGGGGGCCGGTGCGTCGTCCCCACCGCCGATCGGGTTCTCGATCGCCACCAGCGATGTCCCGCTCGGGAACAGCGCCTCCACCTGGACCGTGCCGACCAGCGCCGGAACCCCGTCCGCCACCTCGTCCACGGTCAGCACCGAGCGGCCGGCCGCGATCGCCTCGTCCAGCGTGGCACCGTCCCAGGCCGCCTCCAGCACCTCGTCGCAGATGAGCGCGATGGCCTCGGGGGCGTTGAGCCGCCGCCCGCGCGCACGGCGGCGGCGGGCCAGTTCGGCCACCGTGAAGAGCTGTACTCGCTCCAGCTCGCGAGGGGTCAGATGCACTGCCACGACCTCCTGGACCGGGGGTCTCGGCCCAGGTTCCGGCCGAGGTCACACCAGAATCACGGGGTGCGGAGATCCAGCCAAGGTTGAAGTGCATCCGATGCGCCGCCCATGATTGTGCACATGCACAGCTCCTCCATCGCCTTCCCGCCCCCCGACCCGCGCATCGCCGAGCTGGCCCGGGAGTGCCTGGACGACCTGGAACGGCTGATCGACGTGTGGATCGACGTGGTGAGCCCCGTGCGCATCGCCTATGCCGACCGGGTGCCGGACGCGGACTTCCGGGACTCGGCGCGGGACGCCCTGGAGATGCTGGTGCGCACCGTGGCCCAACTGCCGGTACCGGCCGATGTCGCCGAGGTGTCCGAGCGGGTGGGGACCCGGAGGGCCCGGCAGGGCGTACCGCTGGACGCCCTGCTGGCCGCGGCCCGGCTGGACTTCCGGGTGGTGTGGACGGCGCTGGTCCACCGCGCCGAGGAGCGGAACATGACGCATCTGGTGGCGTCCGCGTACTACGTGTGGGAGGCCGTCGAGCGCCATGTCACCGGCATCATGACCGCCTATCAGCGCACCGTGCTGGAGATGGGGCGGCGCGCGGAGGACGAGCGCCAGATGTGGTTCGCCCGGCTGATGGACTGCGGCGGCCGCAATCCCACGGTGGTGTCCGACGCCGCGCTCGCGCTCGGCTTCCAGGTCGCCGGGGAGTACGTGTGCGTGGCGGCGTCCGCGCAACACGCGGCGGCACCGCGCCGGGCCGCCGCGGAGCTGCGCGCGGCCGGGATCCTGGTCCAGCAGCAGGCCCTCGACTCACACGCGGTGCTCACCGCGCGGCTCGGACCCCGGGCGACGGCCGAGACGGTGCTCGGATGTCTGGGGGACACACCGTGCGGGGTGTCGCCGATCGTCGGCCGGCTCGCCGATGTGCCGCGGGCCGTACGGCTGGCGATCACCACGGCCCGTACCCTCCCGGCAGGCGCCCGTGGGCCGCGGTGGCTCCAGGACAGCTGGCTGGACGTGCTGGTGCACCGGGCGGAGGAGCTGGCCCACGACCTCGCCGACGATGTGCTCGGCGGGCTGGACCGGCCGGAGGTCGGCGACGCCGAACGGGACCGGCTGCTGCACACCCTACGCGTCCATCTCGCCGGGAACGGCGCGATAGCGGACACGGCCGCCGCCGTCTATTGCCACCGGAACACCGTGCAACACCGCTTCAACCGCTTCCACGAGCTCACCGGCCAGGACGTGCGCCACCCCGAGGCAGCCGCCCTCATCGCCCTGGCCCTGCGCGCCCGCGACCGGCGGTCCACGGCGCGGGACCCGGGCTGACGAGGCGGAGGCGGCGCGAACGGTCTCCGACCCGCGCCCGGTCACGGCCTCCCCGACACACGCCCGGTCGGTCCTCACATGATTACGCTGCACCCATGAGTGAGCTGATCAGGATCCCCGCCCCGGACGGGGTCGCGCCCGCCGCCCAGTACTCCCATGTCGTCCGGGGCACCGGGCACTTCGTGGCCGTCTCCGGCCAGATCGCCCTGGACGAGGCGGGCGACATCGTCGGCGAGGGCGACCCGGCGGCCCAGGCCCACCAGGTCTTCGAGAACCTGCGGCGCTGCCTCGCCGCCGCCGGTGCCACCTTCGACGATGTGATCAAGATGACGTACTTCGTCACGGACATGGCCCATATGCCGGCCATCCGCGAGGCCCGCGCCGCCCGCATACCCGACGACCGGCTGCCCGCCGCCTCGGCGGTGCAGGTCGTCTCGCTGGTGCGGCCGGAGTTCCTGATGGAGATCGAGGCATTGGCGGTGGTGGCCGGGTAACCACCGGGGACGATACGCGGATCGCCTACGGGACGTCGTCGGCGATCCGGTGCCGCAGATGGCCGTAGGCCCAGGCGGCGAGGGTGGTCGGAGTGGTGGTCCGGAGGGTGCGGGGCTGTTCGGGCACGAAGTCTTCGCGCAGTCCGGTCGACATGCCGAGCACGGCCTCGACCAGGCTCTCGACCATCCCCACCCGGCGGAGTCGCGCGCGCATGGCGTCGTCGGTGATGCGCTCGACGGCGATCGGCCGACCGATGGCGGCGGTGAGGATGTCGCCGACCTGTCGCCAGGTGAGGTCGGCGGGCCCGTGAACGGCCTGTACGCACCGGCCGGACCAGTCGGGGGACAGCAGACGGGTGGCGGCGACCTCGGCGATGTCGCGCGGCGCCACCCACGCCATGGGCTGGTCGAGCGGCAGGATCACCTGGAGGGTGCCGGTGCGCAGGGCCTCGAGCTCGAATTCGAGGTTGCTGAAGAAGTAGCCGCAGCGCAGGTGGGTGACATCGACGCCGGTGCCGTCCAGAGCGATCTCGGTCTGTGCCAGGCCGTCGATCTCACCGGCGCCATGACGCTTCTCGGCGCCGACGCTGCTCTGGAACACCACGCGGCCGATCCGGTTCTCGGTGACGGCGCGGGCCACGCCGCTGGTGGCGCGGGCGTATTCGGCGAGGGGATCCCCGTGGCCGCTGGTCGGGTTCACCCAGAACAGCGCGTCCACATCGCGGGTGGCGGCCACCACCGCGTCGGCGTCGTACTGGTCGACCCGCACCGCGTCCACCTCGTCGCGGACCTCGGGCGCCAGCCGCCCGGGGTCGCGCAGCAGGACACGTGGCCGGACCCCGGCGCGGACCAGTGTGGCGACGACGTGGCGGCCGACGTTTCCGGTCGGGGTGGTGACGGCGATGCGCATGGTGATTCCTCTCATCGATGGCTCGACCGCACCCTAGGGACCAAGGCGGCCTGAAACCGTCCTCCTCTCCTGGGAGGCTGGCGGAATGGAGCTCGATCCGACGATCAGGACCTTGACCATGCTGACGCTGCTCCAGTCAGGGGGCGAATGGACGGCCGCCGAGCTGGCCGAACGGCTCGGCGCGAGCGTCCGCACCGTGCGCCGCGACGCCCAGCGGCTGCGCCGTCTCGGATACACCGTCGAGGCCCGCCCGGGACCGGGCAGCGCCTATCGGCTGAGCCCCGGGACCAGGATTCCGCCGCTGCTGTTCACCGCCGACGAGATCACCGCGCTGGTGGCCGGGCTGCATCTGATCCGCGCCTTCCTCCCCGAGGCGGCGGTCGCGTCGAGCGCGCTGCTCAAGCTGGACCAAGTGCTGCCCCGCCCGCTGCGACGCCGCGCGGCCGCCACCGACCTGGCCACCGAGGTGCTCCAGCAGCCCGGCGCCGTGGTCTCGGCGGCGACCGTCGGTGTGATCGCCGACGCGGTGGCCGAGGACGGCAGGGTCCGCTTCCACTACACCGACCAGCACCGCCGCGCCTCCACCCGCCTGGTCGAGCCGTACCGCCACTTCCTGCGCGCCGGACACTGGTACCTCGTGGCATTCGATGTCGACCGGGACGACTGGCGCACCTTCCGCCTGGACCGGATCACCGACATCTCACGGGTGGCGGGCACCTACCGGCCGCACCCATTCCCCGATGAGTCCATCGAGCACTGGCTGACCACCGACTTCGGCCGCGCCCCTCACGGCGTGCCGTGACGTTCCGGGGCATCCGAGCCCCGCTGGAAGGCCCGCCGGTAGGCGGAGGGCGTGGTGCCGACGGCGTCGCGGAACCGGGCACGGAGGTTGGTGCCGGTGCCGAGGCCGCTCTGGGCGGCGATCCGCTCGATGCCGAGGTCGGTGACTTCGAGGAGTTCGCGGACGTGGTTGACACGGGCGGTGAGCAGCCACTGGTGCGGGGTGATGCCGGTCTCCTGGCGCCACATGCGGACCAGGGTGCGGGTGGAGACGCGGGCGTGCCGGGCGAGGACCTCCAGCGTGAGGGGTTCGTCGAGGTGGCTCAGGGCCCAGTCGCGGGTGTCGGCGAGGGTGCGCGCGGTGGGCTCGGGCAGCGACTGGGCGATGTACTGCGCCTGGCCGCCGTCGCGGTGCGGCGCGGCCACCAGTTCCCGGGCGATGTCGTTGGCGACGGCGGCACCGAGGTCCTTGCGGACGATGTGGAGACACAGATCGATGCCCGCGGTCACACCGGCGGAGGTCAGCAGCGGACCGTCGTCGATGTAGAGGACACCGCGGTCCACCCGGACCCGGGGGTAGAGCTCTTCGAGCTCGTCGGCGCCGGCCCAGTGCGTGGTCACCGTACGGCCGTCGAGCAGCCCGGCCGCGGCCAGTGCGAAGGCGCCGGTGCAGATGGAGACGATGCGGGCGCCCCGGCTGAAGGCGAGCTTCAGGGCCGCCGCCACCTCGGGCGCCGGTGGCCGCCGATACTCCCAGTAGCCGGGCACGATGATCGTGTCCGCTTGGGCCAGGGCCGGCAGCCCGGCGGTGTCCCCGACCGTGAACCCGGTGCTGGTCATGACGCTGCCACGGGCTCCGCCGCACACCGTGAGCTCGTACGGCGTGTTGGACCGTGCGTTGAAGATCTGCGTCGGGATGCCGAGGTCGATGGGGAGGACCCGGGGCAGCGCCAGGACCGCGACACGATGAGGGGCCATGGCCCCAATGTTACGGCCGCAACTTTCCCGCCAGGCCGGGCGGCCGGACAGTGGGGCGGCCGGGCGGCCGGACGGCCGGACGGCCTGGCGGAGCCCCGCGGGCCGCCACCGGTGACGTGTCCCGAAAGTTGCGAAGGGTGGCATACGAGCGTGTGGTTGATCGGGAAGCGCTGGCCGACGATCGAGCCATGAACAGCGTGACCACCACCAAAACCCCCATCGGCCGGTACTTCGACGTGACGGGCGGCCGGGTCTACGGCCACGTCCGCGAGGGTGACGGGCCGGCCCTGGTCTTCCTCCACTACTGGGGCGGCTCCCACCGCACCTGGCGGCCGGTCATCGAGCGCCTCGGCCCCACCCAGGCGTTCGTCTCGTACGACCACCGCGGCTGGGGCGAGTCCACCGGGGTACCCGGCCCCTACGGCATTGAGCAGCTCGCCGACGACACCGAGCGCGTCATCGAGGAACTGGGCTACGACGCATACGTCGTGGTGGGTCACTCGATGGGCGGCAAGGTGGCCCAGGTGCTGGCCTCCCGCCGCCCTGCCGGACTGAAGGGCGTGGTGCTCGTCGCACCTGCCCCACCGGCCCCGGTCGGTGTGACGCGGGAGTTCCAGGAGGCGCTGGCGCACGCCTACGACAGCGACGAGGCCATCGACCGCAGCATCGATCTCGTCCTGACCAGCGGCGAGCTGTCGGCCGAGACGCGCCGCCAGGTGCGCGAGGACAGCTCCCGGGCGGGCGAGGCGGCCCGTATGGCGTGGCCGCGCGAGGCGCTGGTCGAGGACTTCGCGGACCGGGTCGGCGCGATCGACGTTCCGGTACTGGTGCTGGCCGGGAGCGAGGACAAGGTGGACCCGCCGCATGTCCTGCGCGACCACCTGCTTCCGCTGATCCCCACGGCCACCCTCACCGAACTCGAGGGCACCGGCCACCTGTCGCCCCTGGAGGTGCCCGACCGGATCGCCTCCCACATCGGCGCGTTCGCCGCCCGGCTCCAGGACGTCGTGGCGGGGCGGTAACCGGCCGGGGACGGGGATCCGCCCATGGGCTACATTCGCGACTGTGCCCGCATCACATGACCACGCAGCCGCCGACGGCACCGTCCCCGGCTTCGGCATCGACGCCATCCGCGAGGCCGCACGGCGCCTGACCGGCCATGTGGTCCGGACGCCGCTGCTCAACTCCCCGATGCTGGACGACCTCGTGGGCGCCCGCGTCCTGGTCAAGGCCGAATGTCTCCAGCTGACCGGCTCGTTCAAGGTGCGCGGCGCGCTCAACGCGCTGCTCACCCTGGACGAGGACGCCCGCCGCGCCGGGATCGTGGCCTACTCCGCGGGCAACCACGGGCAGGGCGTGGCCGCCGCGGCGCGGCTCGCCGGGTGCCCCGCGGTCATCGTCATGCCGAACACCGCCCCCCGTATCAAGGTCGACAACTGCCGCTGGTGGGGCGCCGAGACGGTCCTGTACGACCCGCGGACCGAGGACCGGGAAGAGGTCGCCCGGAAGATCATCGAGGAGCGCGGGATGACGCTGATCCCGCCCTTCGACGACCCCCGCGTCATGGCCGGGCAGGGCACCGTCGGCCTGGAGATCGCCGAGCAGTCGCGCGAGCTGGGCCTGACCCCGGACACGGTCCTGGTGAACTGTAGTGGCGGCGGGCTGGCCGCCGGTGTGATCACCGCGCTCGACGACGCGCTCCCCGGCCTCGCGCACCACATCGTCGAACCCGCGGGCTTCGACAAGATGGCCCGGTCCCTCGCCACCGGCCGCGTATGCGCCAACCCCCACCCGCCGGACGGCCTCATGGACGCCATCTCCGGCCCGGTGGCCGGTGCCCGCCCCCTGGCCGTCCTGCGCCACCACGACGTCACCGGCCTGACCGCCACCGACGAGGAGGCCCTGGCCGCCATGGGCACGGCCCACCGCCTCCTCAAGATCGTGATCGAGCCGGGCGCCGCCGCGTCCCTGGCGGCCCTGCTGTCCGGGAAGGTGGACGTCCGGGGCAAGGTCGTGGCGCTCGTCGCGTCGGGTGGCAACGTCGATCCGGCGGTCTACCGCAAGGCCCTGGCGGACTGAAACCGCCGAACCGAGGGGCACTCCGCGACATGGCCCCGGCCGCGAAGACCGGTGGGCGATGTGACGCCCAGGGGCGTTCCGCTTCCAGCTGCGCCGCCACGCACACCAGCAGGTCCTCCCGTCCGTATGCCGCGGCCAGTTGGACACCTATGGGTGTGCCGGACTCGGTCAGCGCCGCCGGCACCGCGATCGCGGGCCGGCCCGTGGTGTTGAACGGCGCGGTGAAGGCGAGCACGTCCACCGACCTCCGGATGCCGTCGGGCTCCCGCCACGGCCACCCCACCGGCTTGGGCGGTGTGGCGACCACCGGGCTCAGCAACAGGTCGAACTCCTGCCCCACCAACGGGCCATGACGGCCCGGAGCCCGCCCTGCCAGACGAGCGCGTCGGCGAGCTCCAGCCCCGTGATCTGGCCACCCACGCACAGCCGAAGTCGGCCGGGCCGTTCGGATGGCCGCAGTCCGCGGTCTACTTCGCGTCCGTACCGGCCCAGCACCTGGAGGAGACGAGCCGGGTGCTGTCCGGCTTCCGCGAGGTCCGCGCGTGCGCGATCACGGCGGGCCCGCGCCATCTGGTGGTCGACGTCTGGCTGCGGGGCCTGGGCGATGTGCACGCCTTCGAGGCGCATCTCTCGCGGCGGCTGCCCCGCCCGATCATCGACGACCGTTCGCTGGTCCTGCGCACGGTGAAACACATGAGCCGGCTGCTGGACGAGGACGGCCGCTCCGTGGGTGTCGTCCCGCTGCCGCACCCGCACGGCCCGCGCCCGTCCGCGGGTCCCGAACCGGGCGTCTAGGCCATGGACGGCCGATGGGCGTGGAGCGGGCCCCGGACACCGATGGCCGTCGGTGTCCGGGGTACGCGGGGGTGTCCCGGCTCAGGCGCTGGGGACCAGGGAGTCGTCCTCGGGGTGGGCGCCGGGGAGCTGGTGGCGGGCGGCGATCAGGGCGGCGTCGATGTCCCGGGTGCCGGTGACGACGCACAGCGTGTACGAGACGTCGGCGAGCCGCTGCCGGGCCTCGGGGCTGCCGTTCTCGGCGTGCAGCGTGTGGAGGGTCTCGTACTGCTGGATGAGGTCGGTCAGCACGGCGGGGTGGGCCATGAGCATGGCAGGCTCCTTCTTTTGCGGGACGGGGGCGGGGCGGGGCGGCTGTTATGCGTGGACCGGGATCCGGTCGGGCCGGGGCTCGGTCTCGACCTGGTTGCGGATCCGGGCGCAGCTGCGGGAGATGAGGCGGGAGACGTGCATCTGGGAGATGCCGAGCTCCTCGGCGATGCCGGCCTGGGTCATATCGCGGAAGAACCGCAGATACAGGATGTGCTGTTCCCGCTCGGGGAGTTGGTTCAGGCACGGCTTGACCGATTCCCGGGCGATGACGGTGTCGTAGCGGGTCTCGGGGCGGCCGAGGGTGTCGGCCAGGGAGTAGCCGTCGTCCGCGCCGGCGAGTTCGGCGTCCAGGGACAGGGACCGGAAGCTGTCGATGGCCTCCATCCCGGTGAGGACGTCCTCTTCGCTCATATCGGCGGCCTCGGCCACCTGGGCCACCGTGGGGGAGCCGCCGGTGCCTTCGGCCGCGGCGAGGTCCTGGATGGTGGCGCGGACCTTGTTGCGCAGCTCCTGCACCCGCCGGGGGACGTGGAGGTCCCAGGCGCAGTCGCGGAAGTACCGCTTGAGTTCCCCGACGATCGTGGGGATGGCGTAGGGCTGGAAGGCGCCTCCGCGTTCGGGGTCGTAGCGGTCGACGGCCTTGACCAGGCCGAGGGCGGCGACCTGTTCCAGGTCCTCCAGATTCTCCCCGCGGTTGCGGTAGCGGCGGGCGAGGCGGCGGGCCATCGGCAGCCATGCCTCGACCAGCTTCTCGGCCAGGGCCTCGCGCTCGGGGCCCTTGGGCATCGCGGCCAGCCGCTCGAAGTCGGCCGCGGTGTCAGGAGTGTCATCGTGGTGGCGGGGGGCGCCCGCACCCATGGCGCTCATCAAGGTCCTCTTCTCTCCCTGCTCAGTTCGCTGTCCAGCAGAGCGGGAGGCCGACATGGCACATCTGGGGCCCAGAGCACGCGGTGCGCGCCTCCCGCCAGGTGTGCCTGCCTTCCGAAGCACCTTGGTCACTGACTCTTCTAGCCAGGGTCACGAACCCCAAACCAATTAATTCACGAATTCTGATTCGTGTTCGGCTCTTCCGGATCGACGCTGGTCACGGCGTCCGGGCGTGGGGTGACATCGGTCACGCCGGGCTTGCGGTCGCGTCAGCCGCTCATGACGCGACGCCAGATGGCGACGGTGGTCGCGGTCGCGGCGGGGTAGTCCTTCCCGGGGGAGCAGGCGGCGCGGTAGAAGGTCCGTTCCGTCAGCCAGCACAGCGCGTTGGCCAGCGCGGCGGCTCCCTCGGGGCCGCCCTCGTCGGGGATGCCCGCCCGCGTCAGCACCTGGGTCATGGTGCGGGCGAAGGCTTCGACCGTGTCGTTCCAGGCGGTGCCGATCACCGGGTGCAGCGCGGAGTAGTCCACGGCCGCCCGCATGACGGTGCCGTGCTCGCGCCAGACCCGCTCCACGCCCTTGACGGCCCGTTCCATCACTTCGGCGGGTGGGGACGTCGCGTCGCGCGCCGTGCTGTCGGCCTCGCCGCGGATGGTGCGCAGGGTGCGCTCGACGAGGGCGGCGAGGACCTCGTGCTTGTTGCCGAAGTAGAAGTAGAGGGAGCCGCGTGAGATCCCGGCGCCCTTCGCGATCGCCTCGACCGTGAGCTCCTCGAGGCCGGTGTGCTCGAGCAGCGCCTCGGCGGCGTCCAGGAGGGCCTGCTCGCGCAGGTCTCCCTTTCTCGGGGCGGCACTGCGCCTTCCCACGGTGATCTCCCCTGATCGGCTCCTGCGAGCACTGTACTTCCGCCGGCGCGGCGTTCACGCGTCTCCTCGAAGATCCCCTCCAGGCCGTACCCGGCATTGGCGATGGCCACGTCCAGCGGACCGACGGTCGCCTCGGCCTCGTCGACCACGGCCCGCACCGCCACGTCGTCGGTGACATCCAGCCGCCGGGCGGGGGCCCGTCCCGGCGCCAGGGCCTCGAACGGCTCCCGGTCGGCGCCGCGCATGGGTTCGGCCTCTTCACTCAAAAATCTGCACCACGTCGATTTTTTTCGTCGTGACGTAGCCTGGGGTTGGCAGCCCCCTGGCTACGGCTGTCCGAGGTGCGAAGACTGAAGGCCGGAGAGGGCCTGCCCGGCCCTCATCGCTTCCTTTCGGACCCTCTCCCCAGGAGACAGCCATGCGCGTCATCACTCAGCACACCGTCGGCGACCCGTCCGTCCTCGATCTCGTCGAGGCCGACTGCCCGGAGCCGGGCTATGGGCAGGTGCTGATCAGGACCGGCGCGATCGGTGTGAACCCCGTCGACTGGCAGGTGAGTTCGGGGGAGTTGGCGATGCTCGGTGAGCCGCCGTTCACCGTCGGCTGGGACATCGCCGGGACCGTCGAGGCCGCCGGGCCCGGCGTGTCCGCCTTCGCCCCCGGCGACGGGGTGATGGGCATGCTCGCCCTTCCCGGGGCGGGCAACACCTACGCCGAGTACGTCCTCGCCTCGGTCAACGAGATCGTCCACAAGCCCGCCGGACTCACCATGGAGCAGGCGGCCGGTCTGCCGATGGCCGGACTCACCGCCTGGCAGAGCCTGGTCGGCCTGGCCCGGACCCAGCCGGGGCAGCGGGTGCTGGTGCACCGGGCCGCGGGCGGGGTGGGCCACCTGGCCGTGCAGATCGCCAAGGCCCGCGGCGCCCATGTGATCGGTACGGCGAGCGCGGCCAAGCACGATCTGCTGCGCGGCCTGGGCGTGGACGAGCCGATCGACTACCGCACCCGGGACTTCGCCGAGGCCCGCCGGGTGGATGTGGCGTTCGACCTGCTCGGCGGCGAGTACGGCGAACGCTCCGCCCGCCTCGTCACCCCCGGGGGAGTGCTGGTGAGCGCGTGTCCCCAGGACACCGGCGTCACCCCGGAGCTGATCGCCCGGCTCGGCATCCGGCACGCCCTCACCATCGTCAGCCCCTCCGCGCCCGACCTGGCCCAGCTGTCGGCCCTCGTGGCGACCGGATGGCTCAGCGTCCATGTCGACCAGGTGCTGCCGTTGGCCGAGGCCGCCAAGGCACACGAGATCGTCGCCAGGGGCGCGGTCACCGGCAAGCTCGTCCTGGTGCCCTGACCCGAGCGGTCGCGCGGAGGTGGTCCCGAGGTCTGGCGTGGTCCCGAGGTCTGACCCCCGCCCGCGCGCATGCGCCCCGAGGCGGACGACGTCGGGTGCCCCGGGCGGATGTGGCCGGGTGGGTGTGGGTGACAACCTCCGGGTGTCGGAGCAGACCCGCGTACAGGAGCCGCCCCATGTCCACCAGCGCAGCGCCACTCGCCCCCGCCCCCCTCGCGACCGCCACTTCCGTCTCACCCTGGGCGAGACGCGCGGCGGCCGCGGCCTTATGGGCGTCCGCGCCGTCCGCGCTCTGGCGGTTCGCCGTGGTGCTCGGCGTTCCGCTGGGGCTCGCCGAGTCCGAGTACGACGCGATGCTCATCCCCGGCTGGGGGTATCTGGTCGTGCCGTCGCTGTCCGCGGTGCAGGAGGCCCTGGCCTTTCTGACGCTGGGGCTGGTGCGGCCGTGGGGCGAGGTGTGGCCGCGCTGGATCCCGGTCCTGCGGGGCCGCCGCGTTCCCGTACCCGCCGCGGTCGTACCGGCCGCGCTGGGCGTGCTCGGCTGCACGGTCTACGGTGTGCTCTTCACCTGGACGACGCTGCACTCCGACATGGAGGTCACGCGGTGGGGGGAGTGGCTGATGAACGCCTGCTATGTGCCGCTGGTGGCATGGGGGCCGCTGCTGGCCGCCGTCACCGTGCACTACTACCGGCGCCGCACACACCGCTGATCCGCGGCCGGACAGTCACTCCTCGGCGACATCAACCAAGAGTGCTTGATCGTACGCGCCGCGCTCCCGGCGCCTCAGGCCGCGACCGTGTCCCGGTAGCTGCCGAGCCTGCCCTTGTGGAAGACCAGGGGCTCGCCGGGGCCGGTGGACATGCGCAGTACGCGGGCGATGACGATGAGGTGGTCGCCGCCGTCGAGCTCCTGCTCCGGTTCGCAGTCGATCCAGGCGACGGCGCCGTTGACGCGCGGGGCGCCGTCGGGGGAGGGGTGCCAGGGGACATCGGCGAACTTGTCGCCGCTCTTGCGGGACAGCGACCGGCACACCGTGTCCTGTCCCTCGGCGAGGACGCTGGCGCTGAACCGGCCGCCACGGCGGACCTTGGGCCAGCTGCTGGAGGTGCGGGCGATGCTGAAGGCCACCAGCGGAGGTTCGAGGGAGAGCGATGCGAAGGAGCCGACGATCAGGCCCACGGGCTGCGCCGAGGTGGGTTCCACGCCGGTCACCGCCACCACACCGGTGGGCAGGTGGGACATGACGTGCCGGAAGTCCAGCTGGTCGATCCGGAGACCGGAGGTGGCGGGCGTAGCGGTGGTCATGGTGATGCTCCCTTCTCTGTGCTGGAACGGATGAGAACGGCTGCCGTGCGCCGAGGGGTCGGGCCAACGCGTTGACGGGTCAGGCAAGTGCGCCCACGGCGCCCGGCAGTCGGGTGCCCTCGCGCCGCGCGGCGCGGAACCCGGAGGCCGGGTGGTCCGGCAGGGTGCGGCGCCGGCCCGCGCCGTAGAAGCTCTCGCGGAGGGTGGTGGCCCGCTCGTCGTAGGCGTCGCGGGCCAGGCCCTGCCGCCGCAGTTCCGGGAGCGCCAGCTCGATGAAGTCCTCCCAGCCGCCGGGCTTGGTCGCGTAGCTGAGGTTGAATCCGTCGAGGTCCGCCTCGTCCCGCCAGGTGCGCAGTTCGGCGGCGACCGTCCGCGGGGAGCCGACGATGACCGCGCCGGTGCCGCCGATGCCGATGAACTCGGCGATCTGCCGGGAGGTCCAGGTCCGGGTGGGGTCCGCCCTGGAGAACATCTCCACGATGGAGCGCGAGCCGTCCACGTCCGCGTACTGGAGCGGCATGTCCGGGTCGAGCGTGCTCAGGTCGATCCCGGTCCAGCCCGCGTACCGGGCCAGCGCGCCCTCGTAGCTCACGTTCGCGAGGTGCCGCTCGTACTTCTCCCGCGCCTGTGCGTCGGTGGGCGCGACGATCACGGTGATCAGCGCGAGGACCTTCACGCTCCTGGGGTCACGGCCCGCCTGCGCGACCGCGGCCCGGATCCGGTCGACGCCGTGCCGGGTGAGTCCGGGCGTCATCGTGTTCACGAAGACCGCCTCGGCGTTCCGCGCCGCGAAGAGCAGGCCGCGCGAGGAGGCACCGGCCTGGAAGAGCATGGGCGTCCGCTGCGGCGACGGCTGGCACAGATGGACGCCGGGGACCTCGAAGTAGGTGCCCTTGTGGCCGATGGGGTGGATGCGCCGCGGATCGAGATAGGCGCCGGCCTCCGCGTCCCGGATGACCGCGTCGTCCTGCCAGGAGCTCTCCCACAGCTTGTAGCAGACCTCCAGGTACTCGTCCGCCATGTCATAGCGCTTGTCGTGCGGGATCTGCGTACCGAGCCCGAGGTTGCGCGCGGCCGATTCGCTGTAGGAGGTGACGATGTTCCAGCCGACCCGGCCGGCCGTCAGGTGGTCCAGCGTGCTGAACTTGCGGGCCAGCGCGTACGGCTGCTCGTACGTCAGGGACGCGGTGACGCCGAAGCCCAGGTGGCGGGTGACCGAAGCCATCGCCGGGACGATCAGGGCCGGGTCGTTGATCGGGAACTGGGCGGCGTCGCGCATCGCGGCGTCGGGGGACCCGCCGTGGACATCGTGATATCCGACGGTGTCGGCGAAGAAGACGCCGTCGAAGCAGGCGTCCTCCAGCATCCGAGCCGTATCGGTCCAGTAGTCCACGTCGGTGTAGCGCCGGCCCTCGTCCTCCGGGTCACGCCAGGAACCCGCGGTCAGATGGGCGGGAGCGGCGACGTCGAAGGCGAAGAACTTCAGCGGCTGATTGCTCATGCTGCGCTCCAGGGCGAGAGGCGGGGCCTTCCTGCGGTGAGAGGTTCCGCAGAGCACCTGAGATGAGGAGAGTGGAACGATCGACGTTCAGTATCTGAACGCGACGTCCACATTGAGCATGCTGAAGTCTCGCGAGGGCCGGTGTCAACAGGCGGGCCTGGCGCGGTATGTGCCCACGGCGGGGCGGAGTCGATAAATCGCCTACGGGGTCTACGGGGTCCACGGGAGTTCTCGGGAGCCCACAGGGGCCCAGGAGGGTATGCCGGGTGGAACCTAGGAGGACGGCGAGTCCTGCCAGAACGCCTCGGTCAGGCGGTCCACGATGGACCGCATCTCCTGGAGGGCCTCGGGGATCCGGTCCCGGCCGAACCGGTACCGGGGCCCGTCGAGGGCCAGGATCGCCACCAGGGTCCCGGACGAGTCGCGGATCGGGCGCGCCAGGGACAGCAGCTCTTCCTCGAGTTCGTTGTCGATGACGCCGTAGCCCTGCTCGCGGACCTGCTCCAGATCCTTGAGCAGGGTCGCGCGATCGGTGATGGTACGCGAGGCGTAGGGCTCCAGCCGCTCCGGCAGCAGCGCGAGCACCTGCTCCACGGGCATGTCCGCGAGCAGCACCTTGCCGGTGGAGCTGGCGTGCAGGGGGTAGTGCTCGCCGACCATGTTCCGCGGCACGATGCTGACCACGTGGGAGCCCGCGGCCTCGGCGATCAGCTCGACCCCGCCCCTGAGGTCCGGCACCGACAGGGTCACCGACTCGTTGAACCGGTCCGCCAGCTCCTGCAACAGGGGCTGGGCGCGGGCGGCGAGGCCCGCGTGGGGGTCCGCGTAGCGGCCGAGCCGGGCCAGCTCCCAGCCCAGGATGTAGTTGTTGTCGACGCGGTCGACGAGCCCGCTCTGCTCGAGGCTGTACAGCAGGCGGAAGGCGGTGGGGCGGGAGATCCCCGCCGCCTTGGCGAGGGTGGTGACGGTGGCTCCGGACCGGGGCTGGGCCGCCAACTCGCGGAGCAGCCGGACGCCTTTGGTCAGGGACTTGTTGGTCATGTCCGCCGGTCCGGACGCGTCGCTCATGGGGCCCTTTCGTCGTGCCGATCGCCGTGCGGAGTCGCTCCGCGCGCGACCTTTCCCTCCACCGTACCGTCGGCCTGTTCAGGGAGTGAACGCCGTCACCGCGAGCAGCCGGGAGCCGCGGCCGAGCGAGGTCTTGACAGCGGGGCGGCGGATGCGGCCCACTGTCCGTACGCGCCGATATGAACGTCACGTTCACTCTGTGGACGTTCCTCGGAGTCGGGGCTCTACGAAGGAGGACTCACTTGCCCGGGCAGGCAGACGTCGTCGTCATCGGAGCCGGAGCCGCCGGCCTGACCACCGCTCGCGAACTCGGCCGGAAGGGAGCGAAGGTCGTCGTCCTCGAGGCACGCGACCGGATCGGCGGCCGGACCTGGACCGATCACCGGCTGGGGCGGGACCTGGAGATGGGCGGCACCTGGGTGCACTGGGTCCAGCCGCACGTCTGGGCGGAGATCACCCGCTACGGCCTGGAGATCACCCGCGGCCCCCGCTCGGAGGAGACCTACTGGCTCGCCGGTGACCAGGTGCGCCGCGGAACCCTGGACGACTTCATGCGCCTCATCGACCCGGGGATGACCCGGCTGCTGGAAGACACCATGAAGTGGATCCCCCGCCCGAACGCGCCGCTGACCGTTCCGCGGCTGGCCGACGTCGACCAGTTCAACCTCCAGGAGATGCTCGACGACCTCGAGCTGTCCATCGAGGAGCGGAACGCCAACGAGGCCGCATGGGTCGGGCACTTCAACGCCCCGCTCGACCAGTGCGCCTACACCAGCGCCCTGCGCTGGACCGCCGCCACCGCCGGGTCCTGGCACCTGATGCACGAGGCATCAGCGATCTTCCGGCTCACCGGCGGCACCCGGAGCCTGATGGAGGCCATCGCCGCCGACGCGGAAGCCGACATCCGCCTGTCCGCACCGGTCCGTTCACTCACCCACGACGCCGGCGGCGCCGAGATCACCTACGGCGACGGACACACCGTCGCCGCCCGGCGTGTGGTGATCACCGTGCCGCAGAACGTCCTGCACCAGCTCGACATCACCCCCGCGCTGCCGGACGGCAAGCTACGCCCCAGCCTGGAGAAGACCGCCTCCCGTGGCGCCAAGGCATGGATCCGGGTCCGCGGCCCCATCAAGCCCTTCTTCGCCTACTCCTCCCAAGCCCACCCCCTCGCCGTCGTACGCACCGAGTTCATCGGGGAGGACGACGCCGTGCTGGTCGCCTTCGGCCCGGACTCGACCCGGATCGACGTCAACGACCCGCGGGCCATCGACGCGGCGCTGAAGGTCTGGCGCGACGATCTCGAGGTGCTCGAGGTCGGCGGCCACGACTGGATGGCGGACCCCTACTCCCAGGAGACCTGGCTGATCCAGCAGCCCCACCAACTCACCCGCTACCACCGCGCCCAGCAGGAGAACACCGGAGTCCTGCACTTCGCCGGCAGCGACTACGCGAACATCTGGGCCGGTTTCATCGACGGCGCCATCGAAAGCGGCACCCGAGTGGCCCGCGAGGTCCATCTGGACCTCCATCAGGACCTCCAGCGGCCCTCCGGCGGCTGATCGCGTCCAGGCCAGGAGGTCGACAACCCCCGTGAAGGCCGACCGCCACGACCACCGCGCCGCCACCGCCCCGTCCGCCCCGTCGGCCCTGTCCCGGTGAACCGCTCCGCGACAATGGAACGGCAATGGTGTGCGGCGGAGTACGCCGCGGACGCTGGAGGAATCCTGTGCCGCTGAGCTCGAAACCCCTTCGTAAGCTGGGCTTCCTGACCATTGGGCTGTTCGACGCGGCCGACCCCCGGCGGGGCCATGAGTCGACACTCGAGATCATCGAACTGGGTGAACGGCTGGGTTTCGACAGCGCATGGGTGCGCCACCGCCATCTGCAATACGGCATCTCGTCTCCCGTGGCCGTTCTGGCGGCGGTCTCGCAGCGCACCAGCCGCATCGAACTGGGCACGGCCGTCATCCCCATGGGATGGGAGAACCCGCTGCGGCTGGCCGAGGACCTGGCGACGGTCGACATCCTGTCCGGGGGCCGTCTCAACCCGGGCGTCAGCGCCGGTCCGCCACACCACTACGATCGGGTCAAGCGGGCGCTCCACCCGGACACCGCCGACGCGGAGGACTTCGGGCACGAGCGTGTGCGACGGCTGCTGGACTGCGTACGCGGCGAACGGGTCACCGACTTCAGCGGTGTCGAGGGCTTCGAGGTGTTCTCCGACCGCGTCCAGCCGCACGCCCCGGGGCTCGGCCGCCGCATGTGGTACGGCGGTGGCAGCCTGCGGTCGGCCCAGTGGGCCGGTGAGCACGGAATGAACCTGCTCACCAGCAGCGTGGTGAAGGCGGAGGAGTCCGAGGACTTCGCCGAGGTCCAGCTCTCGCACATCCGGACCTTCCGCGCCCACCACCCCGACGGCGACCGAGCCCGTGTCTCCCAGGGGCTCGTCGTCATCCCCACCGACACCGCCTCACCCGAGCAGCGCGCGAAGTACGAGCGGTACGCCCGGCAGCGGCTGCCGCGCACCGCCACGCCCCAGGGCCCGGCGCGCATGATGTTCGCGCCCGATCTCGTCGGCACCTCCGGGGACATCGCCGAACGGCTCACCTCGCACGCCGCGTTCCGGGAGGTCGAGGAGGTGGCGTTCGCGCTGCCCTTCACCTTCGACCACGAGGACTACGTACAGATCCTCACCGACATCGCCACCAGGCTCGCCCCGGCGCTGGGCTGGCGACCGGCCGCCCCGTAGGGCTTCACGAAGGCTTCGCGGGCTTCGTCGGCTTCGGCTCGTGCCCGTGTCCTTGCCCGTGTCCATGCGTGTGCGAGTGCCCGTGTCCGTGTCCGTGCGTGTGCCCGTGTGCGTGGCCGTGCCCGGTTCCCTCGGGCGGCGCGGGCAGCGCGTCCCCGGCGCGCAGCGGGGCCGCCTCGTATCTGCCCTCGTGGGCGACGATCGGCCGCCGGTCGCCCGCGAGTTCGGGGTACCTCTCCTCCAGCTTCTGCCGGGACTCGGCGGTGCGCCGCATGGCGGTGACGTACTCGCGGTCGCCCCGGTAGGTCCCCTTCCAGGTCTGTGGCATCCGCTCCGGCGGCGGTGGCACGGCGGCGGTGCCGCCGAGGGCGAAGCTGCTGGGGATCTTGCGGGTCGCGGTCCCGCAGTCCGGGCAACTCGGCAGCGGGGCCGTGAACGACTGGATCACCTCGAAGCGGTGCCCGGTCTCACAGGCGAGTTCGTAGATGGCCATCGGTCCTCCTCACCAGAGCGACAGCGAGCGGTCGAAGATCCCGGCGAGGTCGTCCTCGGTGACCTCGCGCGGGGCGGTGGCCAGCAGCCGCTGCTGCTTCATGGCGCCGTCCACCAGGGCGGGGATGTCGCCCTTGTCGTAGCCGACACCGCCGATGCCGTCGGGCATCCCGATGTCGCGCATCAACCGCTGGATCGCGGTGGGCAGGTACTCGGCCGCGTCGGCGGGGCGTTCCATCCCCGGGGCGAGCAGCTCCGCGGCCCGCAGATGCCGTTCCGGCTGGGCGCTGAAGGTGAAGCGGAACGCCTCAGGCGCGGTGAGCGAGACGGCCATCCCGTGCGGCACCATCGGCTCGTCCGCGGGGTAGCCGACGGGGTGGAAGTCCTTCACCCGCCCGGCGATCGGGTAGGCGTTGGCGTGCGGGATGTGCACACCCGCGTTGCCGAAGCCGAGACCGGCGAAGGTGGCCGCCAGGGCCATGTCGGAGCGCGCCCCGGGGTCGTCGCCGTCGCGGACCGCGGTACGGAAGGACCGCGCCAGCAGGTGCAGCGCCCGTTCCGACCACGCGTCGGAGATGGGATTGGCGCCGCAGTACGGCACCCGCTGCTCGGGGTGTTTGCGCGGATAGGTGTCGTACGGGCGGGCCGTGTAGCTCTCCAGCGCGTGGCACAGGATGTCCATGCCGCTGGCGGCGGTCACCCCGGCGGGCAGGGTGAGGGTCAGGTCGGGGTCGATGACCGCGAGCGTGGGCCGCAGCCGGGCGTGGCTGATGCCGGTCTTCACCTTCAGCTCCAGCACGTCGAGCACGCAGATGGTGGTGGACTCGGAGCCGGTTCCGGTGGTGGTGGGGACCGCGACCAGCGGTTTGAGCGGGTTCTCGGGCACCAGCGCCCGGCCCACCGGCGCGTTGATGTAGTCCATCAGCGTGCCGGGGTTGGTGCTGAGCAGGTTGACGGCCTTGGCGGTGTCGATGCTGGAGCCGCCGCCCACCGCGACGAAGGCGTCCCACGGGCCCGACGCCCGCGCGTGGTCGACCGCCTCTCGCAGGCTGACGTCGGTGGGTTCCACGTGTACGCCGACGAACACATGGGCCTCGATGCCGAACGCGGTCATCCGTTCGGCGATGCGGTGTGGCGCGCCGGTGGCGGCCACCCCGGCGTCGGTGATCACGAGGACCCGGCGGACCCCGTGCTGGGAGAGGTCGAAGCCGATCTCGTCGGATGCCCCCGGCCCGAATTTCAGCGCCGGGGCGCCGTAGGTGAACACGGACTCGGGTCGGGCCGGAACGGTGCTGCTCATACGCGTCCCTCCTGGGGATCGGGGTAGGTCCCGGCGGCGCGGCGAGCCGGGCTCGGAGCGCCGGCCGGGTCCGGACGATCAAGCGTAGAAGCCATCGGGGGCGAGCCGCATCGAGCGCAACTGCTCGGCGTCGTGGCCGAAGACGACGGTGGCGTCCGACCGCTCGGCGATGCCGCGGATCTTCTCCACCGAGGCGTACCAGGCGGTCAGGTCGTTGACGATGGCGGCGGGGGTGGCCGGCGGACCGTAGGAGTCACCCATGTAGACGGCGTCCGAGGTGAACAGCATCGTCCCGGTCTCCGGCAGGTCCACCTTCATCGACATGGTGCCGGGGGTGTGCCCGGGGGCCTCGATGAGGGTGACACCGGGCAGGATCTCGGTGTCACCGCTGACGGTGTCGAAGTCGGCCGCCGCGTAGTCCGTCTTGAGGTGGGCACCGTTGAAGGCGCCGTCGAAGCCGAAGGCGAATTCCTTCTCCTTCTCATGGCACACCAGCCGGGCGCCGGTGCCGGTGAACATGCCGATGTTCCCGGCGTGGTCGAAGTGCAGATGGGACAGGACCAGATAGTCGATGTCCTGAGGCTGGACACCGAGTTGGCCGAGCCGCGCGTCGAGGTACTCCTCGTCGCTCACCTGGTCGTAGGGGAAGTACTCCTGGAGGCCGGTCGGGGCCCAGCGGGTCTCCCAGTCGCGGGGACAGCTGGTGTCCCACAGCAGCGTCCCCTCGGGGGTCTCCACCAGTACGCAGTGGGTGGTGCAGGAGTACCACTCCGGGGGCCGCTCGTGATCGGTGCGCGTGCGCATCGTACGGCCCGCCTTGAGCAGCAGCCACGTCAGATCGCAGCTCATCGCTCCGCAGCTCAGGACGTGGACCTTGTTCGCGGTCTTCGCGGTCATGGAGCTTCACCTCCGGTCGGGACGGCCGCCGCCCGAGGGCCGGGCGGCGGTCATGGATGAAATGGATGCAGGGGTTCAGTGGGACGTCGTGTGATCGGGCAGGAGGTCACACCCCCGGGATTCGTGGACGACGAGCGCGCACACCAGCCCGGTGAGTGCCGCGCCCGCCCAGATGGCGGCGATCGGCCACGAGGCGCCGTCCGCCGCGCTGACCAGGGCGCCCGCCACGAGCGGCACGAACCCCGCCACTACACCGCCGAGTTGGTAGCCGATCGAGGTACCCGTGTAGCGGACGTCCGCGGGGAACAGCTCCGCGTACATCGCCGCCGTGGGCGCGTACATCCCCGCGTGTGCCGCGGCGAGCGCGAGCAGCATGGCCAGCCAGGTGAGCCCGGTCTGCCCGGTGGCCAGCAGCCAGAAGAACGGGAAGGCGAGCACGGCCGCGAAACCGGCGGCGCCGACGAACACGGGGCGCCGGCCCCAGCGGTCCGACAGCGCGCCGAAACCGGGCACCGCCAGCCCCTCGGCCACCGCCGCGATGAGCATCCCGGTCAGCAGCACACCCCGCGACAGATCGAGATGGGAGGAGCCGTAGGACAGCACGAAGACCGAGACGATGTAGAAGGGGACACCGGCCGAGATGTACATGCCGACCGTGAGGGCGATCGCCTTCCAGTGGTGGCGGAACGCCTCCATGGCCGGCATCTTGCGCGCCTGCCCCGACGCCTTCACCCGGGCGAACGTCTGAGTTTCGGTGATGCGCGAGCGGAGGAAGAGACCGACCGCGATCAGTACGACGCTGAGCAGGAACGGGATGCGCCAGCCCCAGGCGAGGAGGTCGTCGTCGGGCAGCGTGGAGACCGCGGCGAACACGGTCGACGACAGCACCAGCCCCAGCGGCACCCCCATCTGCGGCAGGCTCCCGTAGAACCCCCGCCGGTCGCGTGGCGAGGACTCCACGACCATCGTCACCGCGCCGCCCCACTCGCCACCGACGGCGAAGCCCTGGAGGAAGCGCAGCGTGACCAGCAGGACGGGCGCCCAGAGGCCGATGGTCCGGTAGCCCGGCAGCAGGCCGACGACGACGGTCGCCGCGCCCATCAGGAACAGCGTGAGCATGAGGGCGTTTTTGCGCCCCACGCGGTCCCCGAAGTGACCGAAGATCACTCCGCCGAGCGGGCGGGCGACGAAGCCGACCGCGAAGGTGCCGAACGCGGCCAGGGTGCCGGCCGTCGGTGAGAAGTCGGGGAAGAACTCCGTGCCGAAGACCAGCGCCGCGGCGAGGCCGTAGATGTAGAAGTCGTACCACTCGATGGTGGTGCCGATCATTCCGGCCAGCGCCGTTCTGCGGATGGCCGCCTGGGATGGCTGGTGGTGTCCTCCGGCTCTGGCGTCGGGCGTCGCGTCGGTGACGGGGGTATGGCTCATGAGGGTGCGCTGCTCTCGTCTTGGGGAGTCGGGTGAACCCATCGACGGGGTCAGAGGGTTGGCACCAGGCCGCCGTCACACCGGAGGGCGGTGCCCGTGATGTACGCGGCCGGGGTGCTGCACAGAAACGCGGCGGCGGCGCCGAACTCATCGGGTTCGCCGTAGCGCCCGGCCGGGATGGTGGCCCTGGACGCGGCCTCGATCTCGTCCAGCGGTCGGCCGGTGCGCTGGGCGGCGGCCTCGTCGATCTGCCGGGCGCGCGGGGTGGCGATGCGCCCCGGCAGCAGGGAGTTGACCGTCACGCCCTGTGCGGCCACCTCGGCGGCGAGGGTTTTGAGGTACCCGGCGAGCGCCGCCCGCCCGAGGTTGGACAGCGAGAGGTTCGGCAGGGGCGCCTGCACACTCGTCGAGCTGATGCTCAGGATGCGGCCCCAGCCCTTCTCGACCATGGGCGGCAGGGTGCCCCGCACCAGGATCTCCTGGGGGGTGACCAGTGTGGCGATGGCCTGCGCGACCCCGGCGGTGTCGGTGGCGCGGGCCGGTCCCGGGGCGGGGCCCGGCCCGTTCAGTACGAGGATGTCGAGATCGCCGACGGCCTCGCGGGCGGCCGCGAGGAGCCGCTCGGCGCCGCCGTCCGCGACCAGGTCACAGCCCACGCCGACCGCGCCCGGGAGCTCGTCCGCCACCTCCTTGGCGCGCTCGGCCGACCGGCCGGTGACCACGACGTTGACCCCTTCCTCCGCCAGGGCCCGGGCGGTCGCCCGGCCGAGACCGGACGTGGATGCGCAGATGAGAGCGGTTTTGCCTGCCAGACCGAGTCGCATGGCACCTTTCCTTTTCGGCTTGTGCCGTCTGAAATCTAAGACGCTGTCTTATATGCAAACCAGATGGTGCCCACGGGGGAGTGATGCGTCAAGGCTTGACGCACGCCGAAGTCGAGAGTCAGACTCCGATTTCTCGGACAGCGTCCAATATCTCGTCACTGGTCGAACGGCCATTGACACCCGCACATCGAGAGGCAAGACCGTGACCGTCACCCAGCCCCCAGTGCCGTCCGCAGCCCAGAAGCGGCCTCGCGCGGCGCGGCAGCGACCCCGGTGGTCCGAGCTCCGCGAGGTTCTGCAAGTACGCCGGCCGACCCTCAACCCGGTCGAGCGGCGGCTCGGGGCCGCGCTGAGCATCCGCGATCTCCGCAAGGTGGCGGTGCGTACGACACCGCGCGCGGTCTTCGACTACGTGGACGGCGCGGCCGACGCGGAGCTGACCGCGCGGCGGAACAGGGCGGCCTTCGCGGCGGTCGAACTCGTGCCGGAGTATCTGTCGCCGGTCGACCATCCGGACCTGTCCACGAAGGTGTTCGACCGGGAGATCGCGATGCCGCTGATCTTCGCGCCGACCGGATACACCCGGATGATGCACCACGAGGGCGAGGCGGCGGTCGCGCGCGTGGCCGCCCGCCACGGCCTGCCGTACACGCTGTCCACCGTGGGCACCTCGACCGTCGAGGACGTCGCCGCGGCGGCACCCGGCGGCGAGCACTGGTTCCAGCTCTATCTGACCCGCGATGAGCGCCTCAACGCGGAACTCCTCGACCGTGCGCTCGCGGCCGGATTCACCACCGTGGTCCTCACCGTGGACACACCCGTGGCGGGCCGCCACCCCAAGGACATGCGCAACGGCCTCACCATCCCGCCGTCGCTCACCCTGCGCACGCTGTTCGACATGGCCCGCTACCCGTTCTGGGTGCTCAACAAGCTGACCACCGCCCCGATCGCGTTCGCGTCGCTGCGCAGCATGACCGGCGAGACGGATGTGATCGACGCCGTACGGGTGGCCGACGTCGTCTTCGAACCGACGCTGAACTACGACCATCTGGCGTGGCTGCGCGCCAACTGGCCGCACCGGCTGCTGGTCAAGGGAATCCTCAGCCCGCGCGGCGCACGCCGTGCCGTCGAGACGGGCGCGGACGGTGTGGTCGTGTCCAACCACGGCGGACGGCAGCTCGACCGCACCCCGGCCACCCTCACGGTGCTGCCCGGGATACGCGAGGAGCTCGGCCCCGACGCCACGGTGATCCTCGACAGCGGCGTCACCCATGGCCAGGACATCCTCGCCGCGCGTGCGCTCGGGGCGGACGCGGTCATGATCGGCCGTGCGTATCTGTACGGCCTGATGGCCGGTGGTGAGCGGGGCGTGGAGCGCGCCGTCACGATCCTGCGCGAGGAGTACTCACGCAGCCTCCAGCTGCTCGGGCTGAAGGCGAGCGACGCCATCGAGCGGCATCACGTACGGACGCCGTGAGCGGCCGTACGCCGTGAGGGTTCCGGGAACGGGAGGGGGCCGGAGGCGGGCCCTCTCCCGTTCCCGGGCTCGGGAGACCTGGGCCGGTCCCGGGCTCAGGAGACCCGCTGGGGAACGCCCAGCGGGTTCGCGTCGCGCAGTGCGGGCGGCAGCAGGTGCTGCGGCACGCCCTGATACGCGACCGGCCGCAGGAACCGGTGGATGGCCTCCGTCCCCACCGAGGTCGTGGCCGGTGCCGTGGTGGCCGGGTAGGGGCCGCCGTGCTGCTGGGCGTAGGTGACCGACACGCCCGTGGGCCACTGGTTCCACAGCACACGTCCGGCCTTGGCGGCCAGCAGCCTGATCAGCTCCGCGGCGATGGTGTCGTCGTCCTCGCCCTGGACGGACGCGGTGAGCTGACCGTCGATGGCCTTCGCCACCTCGAGCAGTTCGCTCTCCTCCGGGTACTCCACGACCAGCGCGGTCGGCCCGAACACCTCCCGGATGAGCGCCTCCGGGTCGCGCAGCAGCTCGGCCGAGGTCGTGCACAGCACCGTCGGGGACGGGTCGGCGCCGTCGTCGCCACTCACCACGACGCGCACCCCGGCCGTGTCGCGCAACGCCCGCAGCGCACTCGCGTAGGAGGTCCGGATGCGCTCGTTGAGCAAGGTGAGCGGCGTGCCCGGGACCGCGCCTGGCACCTCGTCCACCAGCTTGGCCGAGGCCGGGACCAGCAGGATGCCGGGCTTGGTGCAGAACTGCCCGGCGCCGAGGGTGAACGACCCGACGAACTCCGAGACGATCGCCGCGCCGCGCCGCTCGGCGGCGGCCTCCGTCACGAACACCGGGTTGACGCTGCCGAGTTCACCGAAGAACGGGATGGGCTCCGGACGGCCGCCCGCGAGGTCGAAGAGCGCCCGGCCCGCCTCGGTCGATCCGGTGAACGCGCCCGCCCTCACCCGCGGATCCACGATCGCGGCCCGGCCCGCCTCCGTCCCGAAGATCACGTCGAAGAGCCCCTCGGGCGCGCCGGTGGACCGTAGCGCCTGGTGCACCACCTCCGCCGTGGCGGCCGAGAGCCGGGGGTGGCCGGAGTGGGCCTTGACCACGACCGGGCAGCCCGCCGCGAGCGCCGAGGCGGTGTCCCCGCCCGCCACGCTGAACGCGAACGGGAAGTTGCTCGCGGAGAAGACGAGGACCGGGCCGAGCGGTTCGAGCACCCGGCGCAGATCGGGCCGCGGACCCATCGGCCAGGCGGGGTCGGCACGGTCGATCGTCGCCCCGAGGTACTCGCCCCGCGTCACCGTCTCGGCGAAGAGCCGGAGCTGGAACACCGTACGGACCATCTCGTTGCGCAGCCGGGTCTCCCCGAGGGACGTCTCCTCGTCCGCGATGGCCACGAGCTTCGGCGCGGCCTCCTCGAGCGCGGACGCGATGGCCTCGAGATACGGGGCGCGGTCGGCCGGCTTGAGGCGGCTCCACCGCTCGAACGCGCCCGTGGCGGCATCGAGCTTCCGCGCCAGCGCCTGCGCGTTTGTCGCATCGGTCATCAGACGTGCTCCCTTATGATGTCTTAAATATGAGACGCAATCTCACTCTCAAGACACGCTCGCATGCGTCGGCGCCTCCGTCAATGTGCTTGACGGCCGTCGAGACGGGCTCACATACTCAACCCGTAAGACAACGTCTGAAGTTTCGAACACGGTGGACAGAGTGAGGCGTGGCTCCATGAAGGCAGCAGTACTGCACCGACCCGGTGCGCCGTTGACCGTCGAGGACGTCGAACTCGACGCCCCCGGACCGGGCGAGGTCACCCTTCGCGTGCTCGCCGCCGGGGTGTGCCACAGCGATCTGCACTACATGAACGGCGACCTCAACGTCCGCCTGCCCGCGGTGCTCGGGCACGAGGGGACGGGCGTCGTGGAACAGGTGGGGGAGGGGGTCACCCGGGTCCGCCCCGGCGACACCGTCATCACGTTGTGGCGCCCGCGGTGCGGCGACTGCGAGTTCTGCACCACCGGCCGCCCCGCCCTGTGCTCGCTCGGCCGGGTGCAGGCGGCCTCCGGCGGTCTGCTCGACGGGACGTCACGGCTGAATCTGAACGGCGAGAAGCTGCACCACCTCATGGGGGTCTCCTGCTTCGCCGAGCAGTGCGTCGTCTCCGAGCGGTCGGTCCTCACGATCGATCCGGACGTTCCGCCGGAGATCGCGGCGATCACCGGATGTGCCGTGGTGACCGGGGCCGGTGCCGCGCTGAACGTCATGAGGGACGCCACCGGAGAGGGCGTCGTGGTCATCGGCGCCGGTGGTGTCGGGCTGAGCGCGGTGATGGGGCTGCGCCTCGTCGGCGCCGATCCGATCGTCGCCGTCGACACGGTGGACGCCAAGCTGGAGAAGGCACGTGAGCTGGGCGCCACCCATGCGGTCAACGCCCGCACCCACAGCCTCGTCGATGAGCTCACCAGGATCTCGCCACGTCCGATGGCCTGGTCGCTGGACGCGGTCGGCGCGCCCCAGACCCTGGCCCAGGCGGTCGAGGTCGTGGGCACCGGCGGGACCGCCGTCGCCGTCGGCCTCGGCAAGGTGGGCGCCACCGCGGCCGTACCCGTCAACCCGCTGGTGCAGCAGGAGAAGCGGCTGGTCGGCAGTCTCTACGGCTCGGCCAACACACCGGTCGACATCCCCAAGCTGGTCGAGCTGTTCAAGAGCGGCCGGCTCCCGCTCGACAAGCTGCTCGGCAAACGGTACGAGTTGTCGGAGGTCAACGAGGCGTACGCGGCGCTGGCGCAGGGGGCCACCGGCCGTGCGGTGATCGTCCCCGGTCCTGAGCTGTGAGCGCGGATCGGCTCATGAACGGACCCGGTGGCATGAACGGACCCGGTGGTAGGGGAGAACGATGAACAAGGAACTGGTCGCGGAACTGGGCCGAAGGCTGTGGCAGGCGGGCGACTCGGCAACCGCGGTCGACCCGGCCCTGGCCGATCGGCTCGATGGCCTCGAGATGGCCTACGCCGTCCAGCGCGCCACCCATGACCTGGCGATCGAGGCCGGTGAGCGGGCGATCGGCTACAAGGTCGGCCTCACGGCACGGCCCGCGCGGGAGACCTTCGGCGCCGATGAGCCCGCCGCCGGCCACCTGCTCGCGAGCAGGCTGCTCGAGGACGGCGAGCCCCTCGCCACAGCCGGTCTGTTCGCCCCGCTGGCGGAAGTGGAGGTCGCGTTCACCCTCGGCGAGGCGCTGCCCGGCCCGAGGGTGACCGCTCGGGACGTCCGCGCCGCCACCGCCGCCGTGGCACCGGCCTTCGAGATCGTGGACAGCCGTTGGCGCGGCGGTGCCCGCACGCTCCCCATGCTGGTCGCCGACAACACCAACGCCGCTCGCGCGATGGTGGGGCCCTCGGTCGCGCCCGGGTCCGTGGAGCTGTCGAAGATCGCCGCCACGCTGACGATCGGCTCCCGTACGGTGCCGGGGAGCGCGGCCGCCGTCATGGGCGACCCCGCCGAGGCGGTGGCCTGGCTCGCCCGGCATCTGCTGCGCGGTGGAAGGCGACTGGAGGCCGGGGACGTCGTCCTGAGCGGCACTCTGTGCGCCCCGACGGCGATCAGCGCGGGCGACCGCCTGGTGGCCGACCTCGGTGAGCTGGGCCGGATCGCCCTCGACGTCACCTGAACGCGAGGGGCTGGGGCCAGGACGTGGGTGGCCCCAGCCCCTGGGTCCGGGGCGTCAGCGCATCACCCGGTCCGCGGGGAGGACGCGGGGCGTCTCGGCCAGCAGGGCGCGCAGCCGGTCCGCGGACAGCGGGGCGCCAGGGTCCGCGGGCGGCCGGGTCTGGAACGGGCGGCCGGACCTGATCTCCTCGGCCATCTTGGCCATGGCGGCCCTCAGCCCTTCGGTGTCGGCGAAGTAGGGCACCACATAGGCGGCGGTCTCCGGCTCGAAGCGCCAGCTCTCGGCCAGGGGGCCCGCGTCGACGGTGTCGAAGCCCAGCCGGTCGATCAGGGCGGCGGCGCTCGCCTTCGCCTCCGGGTCGTCACCGGCGATCGGCAGGGCGCTGCGGTCGGCGGCGTCCGTGGGACGGGCGAGCGCCGGGATGTGGCCGTCGTTGATGTTGTTGAACGCCTTGATGAGCTTCGCGCCGACAAGGTGCCGTTGAACGAGTTCGCTCGTGGTGATCTTGCCCGAGTCGAGCTCCGCGAAGTCCCCGTCGCGGAACGGGTAGTAGTTGATCGTGTCGAGCACGACCTTGCCCGCCAACGCGGCGGCCGGGAGCTGGCGGTAGGGCGCCAGCGGGATGCTCACCACCACCCAGTCGCCCGCCCGGGCCGCCTCCTCGGGCGTCGCGGCCCGGGCGCGCTCCCCGAGTTCGGCGACCGTGTCGGCCAGGGTCTCGGGCCCGCGGGAATTGGACAGGACGACGTCGATGCCCGCCGCGATCGCGCGCCGGGCCAGTTTCGTGCCGATGTTGCCGCTGCCGATGAAGCCGAGCGTTGCCATGGAAGAGGTCTCCTCATCTGACGGACCTGTGGTCCGCGGGCGCTTCAGCCCGCACCACCGAACCGGAGCGGGTGCTCCTTTTGAAGGTAACACAACCGGAGCGCTTGCTCCGCAACATCCGGAGCAAGCGCTCCGTAAAGCCGCCTGTACGCTGAATGCCGTGACCAGCGCCGACCAGTCCACGCCCACGCGGCCCCCCGCCCGGCGCGCCCGCCGTGCGGACGCCGAGCGCAACCGCGCCGCGATCATCGAGGCGGCCGGTGTGGTCTTCGCCGAGCAGGGCTGCGCCGTCGACGTCCGCGAGATCGCCCGGCGCAGCGGCGTCGGCATGGGCACGCTCTACCGCCACTTCCCGACCAAGGACGATCTGCTCGCCACCGTCATGGAGCGGGAGTTCACCTCCTGGCTCACCGCCGCCCATGAGGCGGCGGCCGCGACCGAGGACCCCTGGGAGGCCCTGACCGGCTTCTTCGAGCAGACCCTCACCAACCAGGCGCACAACCGCGCCCTGGTCGAGACCTACACCGCCACCGGCGCCCCCGCGCGCGAGTGCGCCCGGCACCGTGACGCCTTCATCGACGAACTGCGCATCCGCTGCGTGGACGCCGGACTTCTGCGCCACGGGGTCACCACCGCCGACCTCGTCCTGCTCAGCACCTCCCTGAGCCAGGCCGTCCAGGCCGCCGACGACGGCCACCCCGGCCAGTGGCGACGCCTCCTGCGCATCTCCCTCGACGGCCTCGGCAGCCGCAACACCGAACCGCTGCCCGAACCGGGACCGCGCGCGGATCCCTCCGTGAACGACTGACCCGCCGACCGGAGACCGGGCCCGCGGCGTCTGATATTTTGGACATTGTCCGCGGAAACGTGTTCCGCTGAAACGTGTGCTGGGAGGCCATCGTGGCGCGTCTCACCGCTCCGGCCCTTCGCCGGGGCCTGGACATCCTGGAACTGCTCATCGACCAGGATGAGGGGCTACGGGTTCCGGAGATCACCCAACACCTCGGCCTGCCCCGTGCCACCACGCACGAACTCGTCAACACACTGGCCGACCGCGGCTATGTGACGATCTCCAAGGAGACCGGACGCGTCGTGATGGGGCTCAGCGCCCTGCGTCTCGGTGCCGGCTACGAGCGCGGGCTCGACCTCGCCACCGTGGGCCGGGAGTGCGCCGGCGAGGTGGCGCGGGCATGCGGCGAAACGGTCCAGGTCGTCGTGCGCGACGGCGCTTTCGCGGTGTTCATCGTGCGGATCGACAGCAAGTACTCGGTCCGGCTGGTGTCCCAGGTGGGAAGCCGCCTGCCCGCCTCCTGCACCGCGGGCGGAAAGGCCCTGCTGAGCGCGCTCCCGGCCCGGGAGCTCGATGAGCTGTTCCCGAACGACAAGTCGCTGAAGCAGATGACCTCCCACAGCATCTCCACCCGCAAGCGGCTGCTGTCCGAAGTCCAGACGGCCCGCGAGCGAGGCTGGACCGAGGAGTTCTGCGAGTCCAACGACCACGCCGCCTGCGTCGCCGCCCCCGTGTACGACCGCCTGGGCAACTGCGTGGCGGCCATGAGCATCTCGGTACCCACCCCGCGCTGGGGCGACACGGAGAAGGAACGCTACGTCGAGCTGGTCCTGGGCGGCGCGAAGGCGATGGCGCGACGGCTGGGAGCGAGCGTGCCGTCGTAACCACGCACCAGCACGCCTGCCCAGTGGAACCCTGGAGCCTGTTCCACGACCTCGTGGAGGCCGAGCCGGGGCGGGGGCCGGGGTCATGTCCGGGGCCGGGTCCGGACCTGGCGGCCGATGAGCCCCGTCGCGGCGGGGCGTCCTCCCGTCGTACGGGCCCGTCCCGGGACGGGTCCCGGAGGAGGGCGCGGACCCTGGTGGGCGTGCGTGTCCGCGCGCGTGTCGAGAACCGCCCGAACCGAGGAGACCGCCGATGCCCCTCTCCGCCAGCCTCGCGCGCGGAGTCGCGCCCAGCACCCCCGGCATGCTGCACGCGCGCACCGTGACCGGCGACCTCGCCGCACCACCCCGGCCGGGGCTGACGGTCCGCTTCGGGCGGGGCGAGAAGCCGGACGTGGATCTGGGCGTCGGCGTGGACGACCTCCGGGTGAGCCGGCGCCACGGCGAGCTGACGTACCGCCAGGGGCAGTGGTGGCTGCGGAACACCGGGCGGCAGCTCGTCCGGCTGCCACGCGGCACGATGATGCACCTCAGCACCGAGCCGATCCCGCTCGACACCGGTTACACCCCGCTGTTCGTCAAGGGCTCCGGCTACCGTGAGCACCTGGTCGAGCTCTATGTGGCGGGCCATGACGACCAGGGGCCGGTGTCGCGGCGGCGCGCCGAGACCCTTCGGCCGGAGATCTGGCCGCTCGACGACGACGAACGGCTGCTGCTCGTCGTCCTCGGCCAGCGGTATCTGCTGTACGAGGAGGATCCGCGCCCCCTGACGTACGCCACGGCGGCCAAGCAGCTCGGCTATCTCCGCCCGGGCGCGGGCTGGAACGAGCGAAAGATCGAGTACCGGGTCGAGGCCGTACGCCGCCGTCTGCACAGCACCGGTTTCAGGTACCCGGTGATGCACGACAAGTCGCAGGGCCGCCCCGCCGACAACGGGCTGCTGCACAACCTGCTCAAGGGGCTGGTGGAGTCCACGACGCTGGTACCGCCCGATCTGGACCTCATCGAGGACGACGCCGGCTGGCCCGATCCCGCGCCGGAGGGGTAGCCCGAGCCGCTCCGGCGCGGTGACTGCCCGGTTCCGGGACCCGTCCCGGAAGCGGTGGCGAATGATGCCCGTCGCCAAGCGAACAGGAAGGAACACCCCATGAGGTGCATGCGCATCATCGTCCTCGCGGGCCTCACCGTGGCCGCCACGACGGCCGCCCTCGCGCTCCCGGCGCAGGCCGGCGTTCCCGCCCGCCACCACACCCCGGCCGCCCCGTGCGAGTACCCCGCCGACGTCCTCGACCTGACCAACTGGAAGCTGACGCTGCCCACCGGCGAGGACGAGGATCCGACCGACATCACACAGCCCGATCTCGCCACCTTCTCCGCCAAGCCCTGGTTCCAGGTCACCGGGGACTGCGACGCGGTCCAGTTCCGGTCCGCCGTCAACGGCGTGACGACGGGCGGCTCCAACTACCCGCGCGCCGAACTGCGCGAGATGACCGACGACGGGGAGGAGGCGGCCAGTTGGTCGACCACCGAGGGCACCCACACCCTCGTGGTCAAGGAGGCGTTCACCGCGCTCCCCAAGGAGAAGCCGCACCTGGTCGGCGCCCAGATCCACGGCGGGGACGACGACGTCACGGTCTTCCGCCTCGAAGGCCGCAAGCTCTACATCACCGACGGCGACGACGCCCACCACCACCTCGTCACCGACGACTACGAGCTGGGCACGGAGTTCGAGGCCAAGTTCGTGGCACGGAACGGGAAGATCGACGCCTATTACAACGGGGAGCGTGAGACCACGATCTCCTCCGACGACGACAGCAACTACTTCAAGGCGGGGGCATACACGCAGGCCAACTGCGGCAACTCGGACCCCTGCGACGATGACAACTACGGCGAGGTCCACATATCCGGCCTCAAGGTCACCCACTCCTGAGGCATGTGACGCTGGCGCCTGCCCCCGTCGCATGTGCTTCCGCAACACCGCAACCTCCACAAAGGTGAAGATTTCTGGAGTGGTGGGTGAATTCCCTTCTCAACCGGCCAGGTCCCACGCGCCTCTGGCGCACGCCGAGCCCCGCACCGTCCTTACGAGCACCGCAAACGGTGCGTGTCTTTCCGCGTACGCAGTAAGTTCGATGCGCGTGCGCTAACGGCAGACAGCAGCGGTTCTGGTCTCGCAGGAGGGGAGTGTCGTCGTGCGGCGGGGGGAGAAGATCGGCAAGTACCGGCTCACCAAGGGGCCCGTCGAGGGAGGGAGAGGCGCGGTCTGGTTCGCCGTCGACACGGAGCTGGGCCGGTCCGTCGTCCTCAAGCGGGCCCTGCTCGAGGACAACAGCCAGGCCGACTTCGACGAGTTGCTGGCCGAAGCCCGCGCGCTGGCGAAGTTCAGCCATCCGAACGTGGTCACCCTCTACGACGCCGTCCGCGCGGGCAAGGGCAGGAACGCCACGTTCTGGCTGGTGATGGAGCATGTGACCGGCGGCAGCCTGGACGTCCCGGTGAAGCTGGCCCCCGAACTCGCGGCGCACATCGGGGCGCAGATCGCGGCCGCGCTGGCGGCCCTGCACGACAAAGGCATCGTGCACTGCGACGTCAAGCCCGGCAATATCGTGATCACCCCCGACCGGGTCGCCAAGCTGACCGACTTCGGCGCCGCGTACCGGGTGGACGGCAGCGAGACGATCACGCCCAACGGGCCGGTCAGCCTCACCCCGTTCTTCGCCGCCCCCGAGGCGTTCCGGGGAGCGCCCGAGCGCGCGTCCGACGTGTTCTCGCTCGGCGCCACCATGTACTGGCTGGTGACGGGGACCCCGCCGATGCGCGGCGCCGGGCGGGCGGTCCGGATGGAGGCCATCAGCCCCCAGGTCGGACCGCTCGGATCCATCCTCACCGCGATGCTCCAGCGCGACCCCGGGGCCCGGCCCACGGCCGCCCAGGCGCTCGCCGCCCTCACGGACGTCGCGGGCCCCCCGGACCGGTTCCCGACCCTCCCGATGGCCCCGTCGACCACGCCGTACACGGACGTCCTGACGCGCGGCGAGGCCCCGACGGCGACGGCAGGGCTGCCGCGCCGCACGGCGACGCTGGTCCGCCGCCGTCCCTTACTCCTGACCGGCGCCGCCGCCGTCACGGCACTGGCCATCGCCGTTCCGTTCATCGTGATGAACCTGGGGGACGAAACCGGGGACAAGGCCACCCCGGCACCGGGCAGAACGGCCGCCGCGGGCTTCATCGGCGACCCCCGCACGGCCGACCCGTGCGCCCTGCTGAACGCCACCGTGTTCCATCGGTACGACGAGGCCCGACTCGACCGTGACTACGGCAACTTCAACCGTTGCGACGTCCTCCTGAAGGAGCGGAGCGAGGAGGTCGTGGACGTCAGGGTGGAGCTCGACGCCGATTCGCTGCCGGAGGGCGTGGCGAGGAAGACCGAGGGTAGGGTCACCGTCGTGGAGCGCACCGCCGAGGACGACGAGTGCGAGCGCGCCGTGGCGGTGAAAGGCGCCCGCGACAACAGCCTCCGGGTCACCGCGGCCGCGAGACAGCCCAAGGAGGTCAAGGAGCCGCTGTGCGACACCGCCGACCGCGCCGCGGGAGTCGCGGTCAAGGTGCTCAACCGCGGTGAGATCCCCCGGCGTTCCCCGGACTTCCCGTCCACTTCGCTGGCGCACCTGGACGCGTGTACGTTGCTCGACGTCAAGGCGCTGGAGAAGGTGCCCGGCATCGACGCCGGGGACCCGGACGTCGGGTTCGGCCGCTGGCAGTGCCAGTGGAAGTCCACCACCAGCGAGTTCGAGGTGGATTTGCGCTTCGACCAGGGCGATCTGCCGCGCGAGAAGGGTGCCCGGTCCACCAAGCTCAGCGATCACCAGGCCATCGTGCTACCGGAGGACGAGGGCCCGGGAAGCTGCCGTGTCGAGGTGGTCCACCGTCACTACACCGGGCTGGACCGGGTGAAGGGCACCGAGCGGGTGGCCCTCGTCCTCAAGGGGGCGGGCCGCAAGGGCCGTCCCTGCGAACTGGCCACCGACCTCGCCGGATCGGCCGCCGCCGCGTTGCCACCCGCCTGACCGCCGAAGTGGCGGGGAAGGCGGGCGCGGTGAAGGTGTGAAGTCCCGATCAGTCCGTGGCGCCGGGCTCGTCCCGCTCGGCCGCGAGCAGGTGAATGAGCAGCAGCACGATCCCGGAGATCAGGAAGACGCGGGTGGCGGCCTCCAGCCCGTTCCACGCCTTGGACTGCCACATGGCGAACCATTCGCCGCCGATGGCGATGAACCCGGCGCCGAACAGCAGCATGAGCATCACCAGCCCCACGGTGCTGGCCTGACGGGCGCGGCGGACGCTGCCTCCGCGCAGTCCCGCGCCCCACATGGCCGTCGCGGCGATGAGCACGAGGGCGGCGACGCTCTCCCAGACGATGATGGCGACGTAGGCCGTGTCCTGGAGCGCGGTGGACTTGATGGCCCGCCACATCAGGTCGTCGTCCTTGAACGTGGTGTCCATCGCCAGGACGTGGCGGACGAATTGCTGATTGGTGTCGAAGTCGGTGATGTTGCCGAAGGCCACCAGCGCGATGTACAGCGCGATCGTCCCGGTGAGCACCCCCGAGACGGCGGAGTAGGCACGAGGGGAACGTATTCTGCCGGTTCGCTCGCTCACGATGACTCTGTCTCCCCGTTGTATTCGGTTGATCGGATCGAGCCGTAGCGTACAACTGTTTGGCTCAGCGGGTCCGGTGGCGGGGAGACGCAGGTCACATCTGTCCATGTCACAGGGGATCGGGCCATCTCGTCTCAGGGGTGTAGCCACTGACGACCACCGAGGAGCACACCATGGACGCGCGACTGAACTACTCCGCCAGCCCGACCGCGGGCAAGGTCCTGGGGCCCGTCATGGCGGCGGGCAAGGCGGTCAAGGACTCGCCGCTGCCGCCCCCCACGCAGGAGCTGGTGGCGCTGCGGGTGAGCCAGATCAACGGCTGCGCCGTCTGCCTCGACATGCACACCAAGGAGGCCGCCGCGGCCGGTGAGACCGCGGTGCGGCTGAACCTGGTGGCGGTATGGCGGGAGGCCACGGTCTTCACCGACGCCGAGCGTGCCGCGCTGGAGCTGGCGGAGGCGGGGACCCGGGTCGCGGACGCGGCCGGTGGCGTCAGCGACGAGGTGTGGGCGAACGCCGCCCGGCACTACGACGAGGAGCAGCTCACCGCCCTGGTGATCCTGGTCTCGTTCATGAACATGGTGAACCGGCTGAATGCCATCACCCGGCAGCCGGCGGGCGACTACCAGGTCGGGCAGTTCCACTGACCGGCGCCGGTCCGTCCGGCCGGTCGTTCTTCCAGGAGGGAATCGGCGTGAGCGAGGTCGAGGAGTTCGAGGAGCTGCGGCCACTGCTGTTCTCGATCGCCTACCGGATCCTGGGCAGTGTGAGCGAGGCCGAGGACGCGGTGCAGGAGACATGGCTGCGCTTCGACGGCTCGGCCACCCGGCCCACGTCGACCAAGGCGTATCTGTCGGCCACGGTGACACGCGTCTCGATCGATGTGCTGCGCTCCGCGCGGGTGCGACGGGAGGAGTACGTGGGCCCGTGGTTCCCCGAGCCGCTGCTCAGCGATCCGTACCAGGATCCGGCCCGGGCGGTGGAGCTGGCCGACTCGGTGTCGATGGCGGCGCTGCTGCTCCTGGAGCGGCTCAGCCCGCTGGAGCGGGCGGTGTTCGTGCTGCGGGAGGTGTTCGCCTTCGGGTTCGACGAGATCGCCACGGCGGTGGGGCGGTCCGAGGCGGCCTGCCGGCAGCTGCTGGTACGGGCGCGGCGCCATATGGCGGCCGGGCGGCCGCGGTTCGCGGCGGACCGGCGGGAGCGGCAGGAGCTGGCCACGCGGTTCTTCGAGGCGCTGAAGGACGGCGATGTGGGCGGGCTGCGGAAGCTGCTGGCCGCCGATGTGCGACTGGTCGGGGACGGTGGCGGCAAGGCCCCGCAGCTGGCCAGGGCCGTCATGGGCGCGGAGAAGGTGGCGCGGCTGCTGGGCGGTGTCTTCCCCTGGCTGCTGCGGATCGATGTGTCGTTGGAGCCGCGCGAGGTCAACGGCCAGCCCGGCGCGATCTTCCGCGACCGGGACGGCAGGGTGCTCCACACCCTGGTCCTCGATGTGCTCGACGGGCAGATCCAGACCATCCGCACGGTGGTCAACCCCGACAAGCTCGGCCACCTCGGGCCGGTCGGCGACGCCTGGGCGGTGGACCGCGAGGTGAGGCGGGCCCGCCGGCGGCCTGGCCGAGCATGAGACCGGCCGGGCGACGGCCTTGGTAGTCTCGGGGGGCCAGTCGTGCCACATCCGAGGCCAGGGAATCCGGTGTGAATCCGGAGCTGACGCGCAGCGGTGAGGGGGACGGGCGGGGCAGATGACACCACTGGGAGGAGTCCGTGACGGCCGCGGGGCCGTCGCGAACGAGCACCGGGAAGGGGCCCCGTCCGGACGAGCCCGAGTCCGAAGACCTGCTGGCACCTCCGCGCCCGGTGCGCGGAGGACGACCGTAGGCCAGGCTCCGCGTACGAGCCCCGACCACCGAGGCTGCCCGTGCTCCGCTCCGCCCGCCGTACCGCGGCGTTCCTGCTCGCCCCCGCCCTCCTCCTCACCGCGTGCGGTGGCTCCGGCCATGACGACGCGGACGCCGGGAAGCCCGCCGGTTCGGGCTTTCCGCGCACGATCGACAACTGCGGCCACAAGGTCACCTTGAAGTCCGCCCCGAAACGGGCCCTCTCGCTCAACCAGGGCACCACGGAGATCCTGCTCTCACTCGGCCTCGCCGACCGCATGGCTGCCACCGCCACCTGGACCGACCCGGTGATGAAGGGCCTGGAGAAGACCAACGCCACGGTGGAGCGCCTCGCGGACAACGCGCCGTCCTTCGAGAAGTCCCTGGACGCCGAACCCGACTTCGTCACCGCCTCGTTCGTCTCCACCCTCGGCAAGGGCGGCGTGGCCACCCGCGAGCAGTTCGAGAAGCTGGGCGTGCCCACCTATGTCTCGCCGTCCGACTGCGCGGCGGGCAGGGACACCGCCAGCGGTGGCGACGGCTCCCGCGACAAGCCCCTCACCCTCGATGTCGTCTACGGCGAGATACGCGATCTGGCCCATGCGTTCGGTGTCGACGAGCGCGGAGAGAAGCTCGTCGCCCGGCTGAAGGAGCGCGTACGCAAGGCCACGGACGGACTGGATGCCTCCGGAGCCTCCCTCATGTACTGGTTCGCCAACTCCCAGTCGCCCTACCTCGCCGGCTGCTGTGGCGCGCCGGGCGCCATCACCCGGGCCGTCGGGGCGAAGAACGCCTTCTCCGATACCCACGACGAGTGGCCGCAGATCAACTGGGAGACCGTGGCCGACCGCGACCCGGACGTCATCGTCCTCGGCGACCTCACGCGCAAGCAGCAGACCGCGGAGACCGCCAAGGCGAAGGTGCGTTTCCTCGAGACCAACGCCGCCACCCGCAACCTCACGGCGGTGAAGAGGAAGCGGTACATCCTGCTGAGCGGGCAGGCCATGAACCCGTCCATCCGCACGGTCGAAGGGGTGGAACAGGTCGCCGCCGGGCTGCGCGACCTCGGGCTCGCCAAGTGAGTCCCGGCCACCTGAGCACCCGCCTCCTGTCGCTGTGCGCGGGAGGGCTGGCCGCGCTGCTCGTGTCGGTGGCCTTCGCCGTGACCATCGGCCCGGCCGACATCTCCACGGCCGACGTATGGGCGGCGGTCACCGCCCATCTCGGTCTGGGGGACAGCACCTTGCCACCGCTTCGGGACGGCATCGTGTGGAACCTGCGCATGCCGCGCACGCTGCTGGCCGCGGTGTGCGGGGCGGGTCTGGCCCTCTGCGGGGCCGTGATGCAGTCCCTGCTGCGCAATCCGCTGGCCGATCCCTTCGTGCTCGGGGTGTCCTCGGGCGCTTCCACGGGCGCCGTCACCGTGGTCGTGCTCGGCGTGGGCGGCGGGGCCGTGTCCCTGTCGGCGGGCGCGTTCACCGGTGCGCTGCTGTCGTTCGGCCTGGTCCTGGTGCTCAGCCACAGCCTCGGCGGCAGCACCGACCGCGTGGTGCTGTCCGGAGTGGCCGCCATGCAGCTGTTCTCCGCGCTGACCTCGTTCATCGTCCTCACCTCCGCGGACGCCGACACCACCCGGGCCGTGCTGTTCTGGCTCCTCGGCTCGCTCACCGGCGCCGGATGGGGCGATGTGCTGCTGTGTTCCGCCGTCCTGGCCGCCGTGCTCGTGGTCTGTCTCGGCTACGCCCGCACCCTGGACGCGTTCGCCTTCGGGGAGGAGGCCGCGGCGGCGCTCGGTGTCCGGGTGGCCCGCACCCGTCTCGTCCTGCTGTGCGCGACCGCGCTGCTCACCGCGACCCTGGTCAGCTCCGCCGGGGCCATCGGCTTCGTCGGCCTGGTCCTCCCGCACGCCACCCGCGCCCTCACCGGCTCCGGCCACGCCCGCCTGCTGCCGGTGACCGCACTGGCCGGGGCGATCTTCCTGGTGTGGGTGGACACCGCCGCCCGCACCGTCATCGACCCCCAGGAGGTCCCGGTGGGCGTGGTGACGTCCCTCATCGGCGTACCGGCCTTCGTCGCCGTGCTCTACCGCGGCCGGAGGAAGACATGACCGACTCCACCGCGGAAACCCCGGACATGGGGTTCCTCGCCACCGGAGAAGCGGCGTCCGGGCTCCGCGCGGACCGCGTCAGCCGCCGCACCGACGGCCGGCTGATCGTCGACGGCATCACCCTCACCCTGCGCCCCGGCGAGACGGTGGGTCTGCTCGGCCCCAACGGCTCGGGGAAGTCAACCCTGTTGCGGCTGCTCGCCGGGGTCCTCGCCCCCTCCGCCGGAGTGGTCACCATGGACGGCCGCGCCCTGCCGCAGGTCGGCCGCCGCGCCACGGCCCGCCGTATCGCCACCGTCGAACAGCACGCCCACACCCAGACCGAGCTGACCGTCCGCGAGGTGGTGGCCCTCGGCCGTATCCCGCACCGGCGCGCCTGGGCGTCGGCCTCCGCGGCGGACGCCCGGGCCGTCGACGCGGCCCTGGAGCGCAGCGGACTGGCCGACCGGGCCGGTCAGTCGTGGCACACCCTCTCCGGTGGCGAACGCCAGCGCACCCAGATCGCCCGGGCCCTCGCCCAGGAACCGCGCGAGCTCCTGCTCGACGAGCCGACCAACCACCTCGACATCCAGCACCAGCTCGATCTGCTCGACCTCGTCGTCAGCCTGCCGATCGCCACCGTGATCGCCCTCCACGACCTCAACCTCGCCGCGATGTACTGCGACCGGCTGCTCGTCCTCCGCGAGGGACGGGTGGTGGCCGAAGGCACTCCCGGCGATGTGCTGACCCCGGCCCTGATCAAGCGGGTCTACGGCGTCGAGGCCGATGTCACCCACGATCCGGGCCACCCGGTCATCCGCTTCCTGCGCCGGACACCGGAGCCGTGAGATCCCGGACCCCCTGATCGCGGACGACCAGGCGATGGTGCGCACCGGGTTCCGGCTGATCCTCGACTCCCAGCCCGGGATCGAGGTGGCGGGCGAAGCCGCCGATGGCTCCGAGTGCGTGGAACTGGCCCGGCGGCTCCGCCCCGAGGTGCCGGGCCCGGCGAGCAGCCGGCCTGTGGCTTTCTGCTCAAGGACGCCGGTCCCGAACTCCTGGTGGAGGCGGTGCGGTCGGCCGTGCGCGGTGGCGCGATGGTGTCCCCGGCGGTCACCGTGCGTCTGCTCCGGCAATGGGCGAGCCGCCCCCGCCGGGTCACCCGGGCGAATCCCCTGACCGGCCGGGAGCTGGACATCGCCCGGCTGGTGGCGGTGGGCCGGACCAACCAGGAGATCTGCGCGACCTGACCTTTGGGCAGCGCGTAACGCAGCTTGATGCCGTCCGGGCCCGGCCGCTTGACCACGGTGAACGGGCCGACACCGCCCTCCACCGAGAATCCCCGGCCGCTGGGCACCGGGTCCGTGGGAGCCACCCGCAGCTCCTGACCGGAGCGGGTCCAGACGTCGCGTCGGGGGTGCGGCCGGCCGCACCCGAAAGGGCGGTGGCCGGCGCCGTGACGATCCACGGCGTGAGGGTTGAGTTTCGTGTGTGACGAGCCATGAGCCCGGGGTTGCCCGGACGGCGGCGGCCGTGGATCACCCGGTCAGCGGGTTCATGGCCGTCGGCATCGGCCGAAAGGACGACCGGACCGGCCTCGGCGCCCGGTTCTGCCGCCATGTGTTGCGCAGGAGTAGCGACACCTGCTAATCATTTAACACGTGTCGTCGCGGAGAAGGGTGGGTCATGAGCGCGCAACAGGGACCGGTCGTCCTCCGGCAGCCGCATCGCCCCCGGGCCATCGGCTTCCTGGGCCTGGAGACGGTCGGTGGCTGGGCCGTGAAGGTGTACGGCATCAGCGCGTCGGCCGATGTGCCGCGCCCCGCGCTGGTGGCCGCGACCGTGGAGGCCGCGACCTCGGCGCTGCCCAGCCCCGCTCGGACGGACAGCCGCTATGGCATCGGGTTCGCCATCGCGCATGACGCGGCCGACCGCTGTTTCGCGCTGGTGGACTGGTGGCACGGGGAGAACGAGATCCATCAGCGGCTGTTCTCGGCGCCCCTGGAGCGGTCGGACGCGCTGACGCCGCACCCCGGCGAGGCCATCGGCTGCGTCTGGGAGCTGGCCGTCACCGACTTCGAACGCCGGGCATGGCTGCGCCATGTGCTCGCCAACCCGGAGGGCCCGGATCCGGATGGCTATCTCGCCGCACACTTCACAGGAAGGGTCTAGTCATGGGGATGACACCGGAACGGCTGGCGGACTTCGGCGAGGCGTGGCGGCGGAAGGACCTCGATCTGCTGATGGAGTTCATGACGGACGACTGCGTGTTCCGCGCGTCCGTCGGCCCGGAGCCGGGCATGACCTTCCGCGGACGGGCCGAAGTGCGCAAAGGCTTTGAGCTGATGCTCGCCTATGACGCGGGGCTCGAGTCGAGGCCCGGCGGGGTGGCGTTCATCGCCGGGGACCGGGGCGCTTCCCAGTGGTCCTACGCCGGTACGGACGCCGGTGGCCAGGTCCATGAGGTGCACGGGTGTGACATGTTCGAGTTCGACGGCGATCGGATCCGGGTGAAGGATGCCTACCGGCGCGTTCACGGAGACATCGGTCATGCTGCCGCCGACTAGGGCCGAGGATGTCGAGGGCCTCCCGGCGGGTATCGCCCTGCTCCACCACTTCGCCAACACCGAGGACCGCCGGGGGTTCGTCGCGCACGGGCGGCGCCTTACGGGACACGACGCACTCACCACGCCCGGCGATCTGGAGCGCTGGCTGCGGGAGCATGACCTGCTCATGGGCGACGCCCCCGACACCAGGGCCCATCAGGACCACCTGACCAGAGCCCATGAGCTGCGCACCACGCTGCGGGCCGCGCTGCGCCAGGACGCGGAGGGTGCCGACCAGGGGGGCGATGTCGCGGTCGGCTACTCCTTTCACGTCACACTGGCCGCCGGCCACGGCGCCCATCTGACCGTCGCGGCAGACCCCGTGGACACCGCCCTCGCGCACATCGTCATGGCCGCGCTGACCGCCACCGTGAACGGGACCTGGCACCGGCTCAGGATGTGCCCGGCCCCCGACTGCCAGTGGGTCTTCTACGACAACTCCCGCCCGGGCAGGGCCAGATGGTGCTCGCCACAGCTGTGCGGCAACCGCACGAAGACACAGGCCTATCGCCGCCGCCGTTCGGGCTGAACCGAGCCGTTGCCACGCTGGGCCGGTGTGCCGGGAGGGCGCTACGCGCGTCCGGTGGATGCCTCGGCAACATCACCGCGTGCTGGGGCATGCTGGTACAGCTGGCCCGTCAGCAGGACGCGGGGATCTTCCGCGATGAACACTCCGCGCTCGCGACGGCGTTCGTCACCTCACGGATGCGCGAGGTCGTGGCCTGGTGCCGAGAGATCTTCGGTGGCAACGGCATCGTGCTGGACTACGACATCGCGCGGTTCTTCGCCGATGCCGAGGCGATCTACTCCTGCGAGGGCACCCGCGAGATGAACACCCTCATCGTGGGCAAGGCCATCACCGGGCAGAGCGCCTTCGTATGATCCGGGCCCGAGCCCGGGACGAGCCACCGCACGCGCCGGACCCCTCGCCGGGGGCCCGGCGCGGACCGCTCCCCGTGCGAGCCCCTGCCGTCGCCCCGGCCTCGTGTGCTCCGCATCACAGCAACACCTTCTGCGCTGCGGACAGTTCACGGTATGACGCACACCCCCACCGCCTCCCGCCCGCAGCGGGACACGGCGCCAGGCCAACGGGCCACCGGGCTGCCGCGGCGCCTGCGCGGCCACCGCGTATCCCGGTCCGGCCGTACGCCGAAGGCGGCGCTCCGGCGCGACATCCAGGGGCTGCGCGGGCTGGCCGTCGTGATCTCCGGATACCTCATCACATCGGGCCTGCTCAATGGTGGGCTGCCGGCTCTTCGCCTCGAAGATCCGCTACCCCGAGTTCATGCACGACGCGCTGGCCGGCGCTCTGTACGTCATGAACATCGACCTGGCCTCGCAAGAGTTGCGGAAACTGGGGGTGACCGGCGACTGAGCGCTCCGCGGGAAGTGCCGCGAGATGCGGGCGTTCATCCGCGGCCGTGCCGTGGCTGGTCGCGCCGACGCGGCGGAGCCGCATGTCGACACGGCCCCGCGCCCTTCGGGGCGCACCCCAACCGCACCGGACGTCATCGAGGCCGCTTGGGCGCTCGGCGTGTCGGCGGAGGGGCGTGGCGCGGCTTGTAGGGTACGTGCCATGCCGGATGCCACGCCCCGCCCCGAGCCGTTCGCCCCGCGGACCGCACCCGCGGAGCTCGAGGACCTCCGCGCGCGGCTGCGCGCGACCCGCTGGCCGGACGCGCCCGAGGACGCCGGGTGGGCGCTCGGGACCGACCTCGCCTATCTCCGCGAGCTCGTCGCCTACTGGGCGGACGGGTTCGACTGGGCGGCGCAGGAGGCGGCGCTCGCCCGGCTGCCCCGGTTCCGGGTCCGGCTCGGCGGCCTCGGAATCCACTTCGCACACGTCAAGGCCGCCGCCCCGGCCGGGCCCGCCCTGCCGCTGGTGCTCAGCCACGGCTGGCCGGACTCGTTCTGGCGCTACACGAAGGTCATCCCGCTGCTCACCGACCCCGGTGCGCACGGCGCCGACCCCGCCGACGCGTTCGACGTGGTCGTGCCCGACGTGCCGGGCTTCGGCTACTCCGACCGGCCCACCGGCCCGCCGCTGGACTCCATCGCCGTCGCCGGGCTGTGGGCCGAGCTCATGGACGTCCTCGGCTATCAGCGGTTCGGCGCGGCGGGCGGGGACATCGGCAGCCATGTGAGCCGCTACCTGGCGCTCGACCACCCCGACCGGGTGGTGGCCGTGCACCGCATGGACGGCGGCCTCCCCCGCTTCACCGGCGACCCGGCGGACCTCACGGCCGAGGAGCGCGCCTGGTTCGAGAGCGTCGCGGCCTGGAGCGCGGCCGAGGGCGCCTACGCCGCCATGCACAGTACGAAGCCCCAGACCGCCGCGTTCGGACTGACCGACTCGCCCGCCGGGCTCGCCGCGTGGATCGTCGAGAAGCTCCGTTCGTGGAGCGACTGCGGTGGTGACATCGAGCGAAGCTTCACCAAGGACGAGATCCTCACGAACGTCATGCTGTACTGGCTCACGGGCACGATCGGCTCGTCCATGCGCATGTATCACGCCAACGCCGCGATCCCGCCCGCGCAGCACGCCCGCCGGGTCGAGGTGCCGTCCGGCTTCTCGCTCTTCCGCGGCGACATCGTGCGCCCGCCGCGGGCGTGGCTGGAGCGCATGACCAACGCCGTGCGGGTGACCGAGCCCCCGCGCGGCGGACACTTCGCGCCGTTCGAGGAGCCCGAGATCTACGCCGAGGAACTGCGTGCCTTCTTCCGCCCCTACCGGGCGGCGGCGACGGGCTGACACCTCGTTCCGGCACCGCCGCCACACCCTCAGGGCACGGGGGCCGGTTCGCGCGTCGGCGTCCAGCGCAGATGAACGGGCTGGTCGGCGGGGTCGGGGTGGAGCAGTGACAGCCGGGGCCGTACGGCGTCGGTGCGCGCGGCCGGGGGCTTGCGGCGGCCCGCGCCGAACTGCGCCGGCCACTCGGCGCCCGGCCCCCGGTACTCCTGCTCGGCCGCCGCGTGCAGGGTCCAGTGCGGGTCGTACAGATGGGTGCGGCCCACGGCGCACAGATCGGCGCGGCCCGCCAGTAGCAGCGAGTTGACGTCGTCGTAGGAGGCGATCGCGCCCACCGCGATGACCGCGGCTCCGGTGGCGGCGGCCACCTCGTGGCGGATGCGGTCGGCGAACGGGGTCTGGTAGGAGCGTCCGAAGGCGGGGCGTTCGTCCTTGGTGACCTGGCCGGAGGAGACGTCGATGGCGTCCGCGCCGTGGGCGATGAACGCGCGGAAGACCTCCAGCGGGAGTCGCAGCCGGTTCTCCAGCGGGCCGCCGTACGCGTCGGTGCGGTGGTTGGCGGTCGGGGAGAGGAACGAGGACAGCAAGTAGCCGTGCGCGCAGTGCAGTTCGAGCAGGTCGAACCCGGCGCCGGCGCCCCGGCGGGCGGCGGCCACGAAGTCCTCGGCGATCCGGTCCATATCGGCGCGGGTGAGCTCGCGCGGCACGGCCGAGCCGGGGCCGTACGGCAGCGGGGACGGGCCGACCACCTCCCAGTTGCCTTGCGGCAGCGGGTCGTCCATGCCCTCCCACATCAGCCGGGTGGAGCCCTTGCGGCCCGAGTGGCCGAGCTGGAGGCCGATACGGGCGGTGCTCCGCTCATGGACGAAGGAGACGATCCGCTGCCAGGAATCGCGCTGCTCGTCGTTCCACAGGCCGGTGCAGCCGGGGGTGATGCGGCCGACCCGCGGCAGAAGGTCCGCTCCTGGTGGGACCTCGATGAACTCACCGCCATGTACGCGGACTTCCTGCACCGGTACGGGCCCGTGCTGGACGCGGTGACGCACCGCGAGCCGCGGCCGCTGGAGGCGTTCCGGACGTACGTACCGATGCTGACCCAGTGGCGGCGCATGCCGCGGGGATCTTCCATGGGGGCTAGGTCATCGGATCTATTGCTGCCTTGATGTGGACTCGTCACCCTCTGGACGGTAGCTTCTGGGGAAAGTTCAGACCTGAGCCAGGGCTCTCCGAGAGGATTGATCGGATGTTAACGAAGCGGGTCTGCAAACGGATCCAGCTGCTCTGCGTCGCCGGCGCACTGGTCGGCGGCCTCGCCCTCAGCGGTGGCACCGCGGAGGCCGGACCCCGGACGGACGCGGGTGCCCAGGCGCTGCCCGCCGGGGTCTACTTCCGGGACGAGGGCACCGTCCAGGGGTGGTCCAACTACCCGCAGAAGCCACAGAAGCAAGGCGTCATCCGCAATGTCACCACCCCCGCCTACAAGGGTGGCAATGCCATCGAGGCCAAGCAGACGTACATCAACGAGGGCGGTGGCTACCACTCCGAGACCATTCAGGCGTCCACCCAGGCCGTCGGCCAGGACCGCTACTACGGCCAGGCCGTCTACATCGCCCCCAACTGGCGGTTCCACAACCAGAACGTCACCTTCCAGCAGTGGTCGCCCGAGGATCCCGAGGGCCCCTGGGAGCTGATGTTCATCCAGAACGACGAACTGCGCATCGGCGGATCCGGCGGTATCAGCGCGAACGTCGCCAAGGTGACCGATCTGCGCGGCACGTGGATCCGGATCGTCACCCGCCTCAAGTTCCACGCGACCGACGGTGCCTTCGAGATCTGGGTCAACGGTGTGAAGAAGTACAGCAGGACCGGCGTCACCGTGCTGCCCAAGACGTCGAACACGGTCCGCTGGTCGTCCGGGATCTACTGCACCGGCTGGCGCGAGAACCCGCCCGCAGGCCCCTCGGAGCTCTCCGTCTTCCACGACCAGGCGCGCATCGCCGACTCCTACCGCCTCGCCGAGCCCGCCAACTGGTGACACGGCAGGCAGGGGGCTTCCCGCCCGCCCGGCGGGAAGCCCGTCCTGACCGCGCGGAGGACCGTCAGGAGCGCTTCTCGATGGTGATGAACGGGTCCCACTGGAAGTACCCGACCAGCTGCTGATCGCTGTCCAGGACCTGGAAGTAGAAGTGGTAGGTGACCTCGCCGATCTTCTTGACGTCCGCCTCCCAGAAGTGATCCTCGTAGTCCTGGGTCTCGAAGTCGGGCCGGTCGGTGGCCCCCTCCTTCGGCATCGGATAGGTGCCGTCGCCGACCACGACCTGCGGTGTGCTGATGAGCGGATCGCCGCTCACATACCGGTACAGCAAGGCGCAGTACTCGCTGTTGAGCGACAGCGTCGTCTCACGCCACCTGATGATGTCCCTGGGGTTGGCCCGGAAGTTCAGCTCGGCCCCCGAGGTGCCGACGACACGATCCTGACGCGTCGTCATATAGATAAGGCTCTGGTCGACATACGTCGGCGCGTTGTAGTCCTTTGACGCGTCGGGATACTGCTTGGCGATCGAGTACGCGTCGAACGCGATCAGCACGTTGATGATCTCCGACATGTTCCTACTCCCCTTTCACTTTGTACGCCATCGCCCGCGGATAGTCGTGCCGGTGCAGGCGGACCCGGACCAGCAGTGGTCCGGAGTTGACCGGGTCGGTCGGGTCGGTGAGGCGGGCCAGCAGCTCGTCCAGCTCGGAGGTGTGCGCCACGCTGACCCCGTGCGCCGGGGTCTTCTTGTCCGAGAAGACATCCGCCAGCCGTTCGTAGTGCCACGGGTGGAGGACGTTGTAGAAGTCCGCGCCCTCCGTGTCATCGGCGCCATGGGCGTCCCGGTCCGCGTAGTAGGACGGGTGCACCAGCATCTGCTCGATGCCGTAGAAGTGCCCGTTGTCCATCACGAACACCACCGACCGCAGCCCGAGCCGGGTGTGGGTGGAGATCTCCTGGCAGGTCTCCTGGAAGGCGCCGTCGCCGACGAACACCATCGGGCGGGCGTGGCCGCGCTCGGGGGCGAGCGCCGCACCGGTGGCCGCGCCGACGGACCAGCCGATGGACAGCCAGCTGACCTGCGACAGGAAGCCGCCCGCCGGCAGGGTCAGGTTCATCGAGCCGATGAGGGAGAACGCGGCGTCGGAGACCACCGTCCAGCTCTCCCGGGTCTCCTTGGCCAGGAAGTGGTTGATCCGGTCGAACACCCCGTCGTATGTGAGCCGTTCGCCGGACCCGGACGAGGAGCCGGCGGCGCGGAGCGTCGTGGCGCGGTGCTCCTCGAGGGAGGCGGGACGGTCCTCGGACGCGCCGTGGTGGGCGTGGGCCTCGGCGAAGTAGTCGGCGGTCAGGCCGCCGGAGCCGAAGCGCGCCACCAGCGCGTCCTGGAGGGCGGGGATCAGCCGGGCGAGCTGGACGTCGGGGAAGTACTGGGTGCCGACGCCGACACCGCCCCGGGCCGCCACCACCCAGTCCGTGCCGACCGACAGTTCACCGCCGAGGTTCTTCGAGGTGGACCAGGTGCCGAGGCCGATCCGGCAGGTGGCCCAGTCCTTGAAGATCGAGTGCACATCCGGATGGCTGGCCTTGCCGTTGTAGACGCCGTGGAACTGCGGCAGCCGCTCGTCGAGGACGGCCTTGGCGCCGACGGTGGTGCAGAACGGCACGCCGGTGGCCTGGGTCAGATCGCTGAGCTGCCGGTCGAGCCGGAACCGCTCGACCTCCTCGCCCGCCCACACGATCGGGCGGGGCCTGCCGTCCGGCCCCGGGTGCTCCTCGACCAGCGCGAGGATCGCGGCGACGGCGCCCGCCAGCATGGTCTGGTTGCGCGCGCTGAACGGCCGCTCGCGGCGCAGCAGCGGCTCCTCCGCGACGGCACACGGCTCGTCCCACAGGTCCTCCATCACCTCCAGATAGACGGGCCTGCGCGTCGACAGACAGGCGGTGAGCGCGGCGTCGATCTGGCCCGGGGCGAGGCCCGGGTTGGAGATGACCTGTGCCTCCACGGTGACCTGCCGGTAGGCGTCCAGATTGCTCTCCCGGCGCGGGCTCATATGGGAGGTGAGCAGGCCGAGGGCGCGGTAGTTCTGCCACTGCTCGTACGGCGGGCAGGCGTTGATGGCGATGAGCGGGACATGTTCCACATACGCCCCGCCGCACGCGTTGAGCAGGTTGAACGCACCGACGCTGTAGGTGACCGCCGCCGCGCCGATGCCGTGGAGACGGGCGTAGGAGTCGGCGGCCTGGCCCGCGCCGCCCTCGGTGGGGGTGCCGACCCACTCGACGTCGCCCTCGGCCCGCAGGGCGGTGAGGAACGGGCCGAGGTGGTTGCCGGGCACCCCGAACAGATGGGTGATGCCCAGCTCGGCCAGGCGGCGGGCCAGATGGCGGGCGACCGTGCACTCGGGGGTGATGGCGGTCATGAACTGCCCTCCTGGTCCGGGGCCGGTGTGGTGAGGGGTGGTGCCTGGTGGACGGCGGTGGCGGCGCGGACGGCGCTCTCCAGGGCGCCCTCGATCCAGGCGTGTTTCAGCGAGGTGTGCTCCCCGGCGAAGTGCACCGGGCCCTCGGGGCGGGAGGCGTCCAGATGGAAGCTGGTCATCTGGTGCGGGGTGTACGTGGCGGCCTCGCCGAAGGCGTACGGGTCGCGGGCCCAGCTCTTGGTGGCGCCCAGGCCGGTGAAGAACACCTCGATGCGGCGCCCGTGCAGGGCCTGGAGGTTGCGCAGGGCGTAGACATAGCGCTCCACCTCGCGCATGGAGTCCCAGCGCGCGGCGTCGTCGGACCAGGAGTACGAGGCGAGCACCACACCGCCGGTGCTGCCCTCGACCGGGTGCGAGGGGTAGTAGATGAACCGGTTGGGGTTGTCGGTGGCGGAGCCGCCACCGAAGCAGTGGGTGGCGGGTCGCACGGCCGGGCCGCGCAGTGGCATGACGCTGTTGACCTGGCGTAACTCCTCGGTGACACCGCTGTCCTTGACCGCTGCGCCGAGCAGGCCGCGGCCCGCCTCGGCGAGCGCGGGCACGGGATCGGCGCCGGTCCCGCCGCCGCGCTGGTAGTACTCGTAGAGGCCCGGTGTGATGCTGTCGAGCTCCTCGCGCCAGTCGTCCTCGGTGAACTCCCACCACCGGTGGCTGAACTCCAGCAGCACCTTGGTGGCCGAGTCGTAGTGGGTCTCGATGATGGCGCGGCGCTTCTTGTACGACATCGAGGGGACGATCTCCACGAAGCGCAGGGTGGAGAACGGGATGGCGACGATGGCCAGGTCGGCGGTCCACAGCCGGGTGGGGCCCGCCGGGTTGTCCTCGGCCACGGTCTGCACGGCCACGCCCCATCCGTCGGGTCCGACGGCGCCGGTGCCCTCGGGGGCGGAGTCGCGGCTGGGGTCGAAGTACTCCAGGCGGATCATGCGGTGACCGAACCGCACCTCGTCGCGCAGGCCCCGGTGGAGGGCGTCCGGGAGTCGCCAGCTGCCGCCGGGTATCTCCCAGTAGCGCACACCGGGGTTGATGTCGGTGTGGCTCAGGAAGCTGTGGAAGAAGGAGAGATGGAGCCGCGAGGACATGTTCTCCAGCGTTCCGACCGCCTCGATGGCCTCGTCGCTGAGCCCGGCGCAGTCGCGCAGGAAGCCACCCATCGAATAGCCGTCGAAGTCATGGATCACCCGGGCCCAGCCCTCGATCCACTCATCGAGCGGCTTGTTGACCCGCTTCCCGTCCACGACGTCGGAGTAGTAGTCCCGCACGCTCTCCAGCGCGTCGTCGACCATCTGCACGGCGGGGGCGCGGACCTCGTCGTCGGTGAGGTGGAAACCCTCGTTGATCTTCTCCGGGGCGGCGCTGTAGTCGGCGCGCCGCACCTGGACGCGGTTGGTGCGGATCCAGGTGTTGCCGCGCTTGTCGGGCGCGCGGAAGTCGGGGCTGTCGTCGCCGTAGGTCCAGGTCCGGCCGGTGAAGGAGGTGTACGTCACCGGGGGGACGGGGATGTCGGGGCCACTGCCGGTGGCGGGGTCGACGTCCACGTTGTAGAACAGGCGGCGGCCGAGCCCGAGTTTGTCGACGAGGGCGAGGACGAGCGGGTGGAAGTCGGGCAGCCGCATGGCGCCGGCCTCGGCGTACTGGGCGGCGTCGTCGAACGGCTGGTGGCGCTTGGTGGTGCGGAAGGTCTTGATGCGCCCGCCGACACGCCCGGTGTTGGCCTCCAGGATGGTGACGTCGTGGCCCGCGTCCTTCAGCAGCCGGCCGGCCACCAGCCCGGTGATACCGGCGCCGATGATGAGGATCTTCTTGCGGGGGTGGCGGGTGACGCCGAGGCTGCCCGTGTCGATGAGGGTGTGGAGATAGCCGAGTTTGAGGTCGGTGTTGTCCGGTCCGATGAGGAGGAGTTCGCGGGCCAGCTTGAGACAGGTCTGCCAGCGCGCACGGGTGGCGGAGTTATCGCGTGGAGCATCGGTCATAGCTTGCGATCGTAGATTTGCAGAAACGATTTCCCGTTTCTATCGCAAGGTAATGTATGGGTAAAGTCCTAAAAGGGCGGACCGTGCGGCTGACGGAATTTCGACTTGCTGGATTTTCCCTGGCGGGAGCCCGAGGTCCGGCTGGGGCGAGTGCTTCACCAGGGGCCGAAGGGGAAGGGGGCGTGGCGGCGTCGGGGCTTCGGTGAGCTCGGTGGCTATCGCGGCGACGGGCGCAACGGGGCCGGGTCGGCCATGCTCGCGATATGGGCGGACGTCGAACTCCTGCCCGATGGTGAAGAAAGGCGCGTCGCAGCAATACCTGTGGCCGCTCGGGTGCCGTTCAGAAACCCATTCCGGCGGGTCCGGCCGTCCATTTGAATTGGTTTCAGGCCGTCAAGGACGTGGCGTACGGGAAATGAGACGAGCGGGTTTCCGGGCGCGCCGGAAACCCGCTCATCCGCTGTGTGCGGATCAGTACGGAGCCCGTGCGGGGATCAGTGCGGAGCCCGTGCCCGCGGCCACCAGGGCCATCAGGCTCCAGGACGCCCCGCCGCTCCACAGGACCGCGGACGTGGCCAGCATCGGGGTGAAGCCGCCGAGCACCACACTGCCCGCCTGGTAGCCGACCGACACTCTCGCTGTAGCGGACCCGGGCGGGGAACGGCTCGGCGTAGAACGCGGCCAGCGGGCCGAACACCGCGCCATGCCCCAGGGCCATCATCACGACCAGGGCCAGACAGATCAGCACCGGCGACCGGGTGTCGACCATCAGGAAGAACGGTCCCGCGAAGGCAAGACGGTGAAGATGTAGTAGTTGCCGCCCTCCGCGAACCAAGCCGCTCGAAGAGGCGCTGCACCGCAACGAGCCCGTGGTGCTGCTCCACCTCACCGCCTTCGGCGCCGTGGACGGCGCGATCTCACTGGGCGTGCGGATCCCCGAGGACGTCTGGGTGGTCGGGTACGACGACATCGCCATGGCCGCGTGGGAGGCGTACGGCCTGACCACGGTGCGGCGGCCGATCACGGACATGGCGCGGATGGCGGTGCGCATGCTGATCGAGCGGATCGAGGACCGCACGCTGCCCGCCCGGCGCCGCGAGTTCCCGGCCGAGCTGGTGATCCGCCGGTCCACCGCGCATACGCCCGCTTCCTGACGGCGTTTCGCGGGCGCTGCTCGGGGACGGTGTTCCGGGCCGCCGCCGCCCGGGTGCGGGTGCTCCCGGGCCGGCGGCTCGTCGGATGCCCGGCGTGCGGGCCGTCAGGCGGCCCGGCCCGCCAGGGTGTTGCGCAGGGCGGCGAGCCCGTCGGCGTAGATGCCGTGGAAGAGCGCGACGGCTTCGTCGTCGCTGACGCCGGTGGGGGTGAACGTCCCGGACCACTCGACGCGTGACGCGTCGGACCGGCCGGGGACCTCGCGCACGCGCAGCGTGGAGAGGTAGTCGGTCACCGGGAACGGCGCCTCCAGGATGGCGTAGCTGTACGAGCGCGCCGCGTCGTCGAAGGCCACGAGCCGCTCGACGATCACGCCGCCCTCCTCGTTGCGCAGCCTGCGGACGCGGCCGCCCTCGGCGGCGACGCTCTCGGAGATGTACGGCAGCCAGTCGGGCAGCGCGTCGAAGCCGCCGATGAGTTGCCACACCCGCTCCGGTGGTACGGGCAGGTCGAGGGTGGCGGTGGTGGAGGCCATGGAGATGCTCCTGTCGCGGGGGTGGGGGAACGTCAGGCGGTGGGCAGGGGCGCGAGGGGGGAGACCAGCCCGGCCTCGCGGAGCTCGGTCCAGAACGCCGCGGGGACGGCCTCGGCCAGGGCCGCGACATCCTCGGCGATACGGCTGGGCCGGGTGGCGCCCGGGATCACGGCGGCCGCCGCCGGGTGGGCCAACGAGAACTGGAGGGCGGCGGCCTTGACGCTGACGCCGTGCCGCTCCGCGAGCTCCTTGATGCGCGCCACCTTCTCGATGATGTGCGCGGGCGCGTCCTGGTATTCGAAGTGGGTGCCGCCCGCGAGGATGCCGGAGCTGTAGGGGCCGCCGACGACGAGGCTGACGTCCTGGTCGGCCGCCGTGGGGAGCAGCCGCTGCAAGGCCCGGTCGTGGTCCAGCAGCGTGTAGCGCCCGGCGAGCAGGAAGGCGTCCGGCTTCGGCTCGTCCAGGTCGAGGGTGAGCTCGATCGGTTCGACGCGGTTGACGCCGAGCCCCCACGCCTTGATCACGCCCTCGTCGCGCAGCTGCTGGAGGACGCGGAAGGCGCCGGTGCGGGCACTCTCGTAGACGGCGAGCCACTCGTCGCCGTGGAAGTCCTGGGCCACGTCATGCACCCAGACGATGTCGAGCCGGTCGGTGCGCAGACGCCGCAGGCTGTCCTCGATGGACCGCTTGGTGGCGTCGGCCGTCCAGTCGTGTACGAGCTTGTTGGGACGGCCGTGCTCGAACAGGCCGCCCTTCTCGCCGAGTTCACGGGCGGCGGGGTCCTCGACCTCGTCGAGGATGACGCGGCCCACCTTGGTGCTGAGCACGTAGCTGTCGCGGGGGCGCCCGGCGAGCGCGTCGCCGAGGCGTATCTCCGCCAGGCCCGCGCCGTAGAACGGGGCGGTGTCGTAGTAGCGGATGCCGTGGTCCCAGGCGGCGTCGACGGTCGCGGCGGCCTCCTCGTCGGAGACGTCGCGGAACATGCTGCCCAGCGGGGCCGTGCCCAGTCCGAGGCGGCCCGGGAGCAGAGACGTGATGGTCATGAAGTGTCCTCGCGGAGTGAGGGGGAAGGGGCGGACTCATGGCTCTCGGCCGGTCCGCCGTTCGTTCGCCTCCGACGTTAGGATCGAGACTTCAGACTGTCCAAGACTCTCTTGGATACACTTGAGTCCTCAGAGGTCTTACATGCTTGACCTGCGACAACTGCGCTACTTCAGCGTCGTGGCCGAGACCGAACACGTCGGCCGCGCCGCCGAGCAACTCCACATCTCCCAGTCTCCGCTCAGCCGGCAGATCGCTCAGCTGGAGAAGAACCTCGGCCTGACCCTGTTCGAGCGCAGCCAGCAGCGCATCCGCCTCACCCGCGATGGCGCGATCTTCCTCAGCGAGGCCCGGGCGCTGCTGCGCCACGCCGACCGGCTGGAGAACCTCGGCCGCCGGCTGGGCAGGGGCGAGGAGGGCGGGCTGTGCATCGGCTACGTTGCCGACGCCATGCACACCGGTGTGCTCCCCGGCGCGCTGCGCCGGCTCCAGGAGGAGAGCCCCGGCATCCATGTCGCGCTGTACAGCATGGCCGCGGCCGAGCAGTTCGAGGGGCTGCGCCAGCGCAGCCTCGACATCGCCCTGGTGCGGGAGCCGCCGGACCGCGACGACCCCGTGCTGCGGGCCGCGCCGCTGCTGGAGGACCCGTTGCTGCTGGTCCTTCCGGCGGGCCACCCGCTGGCCGGGCGCGAGGCGATCTCGGCGAAGGACCTGGACGGGCAGCCGTGGATCGCGGTCGAGGAGCCGGGCGACCCGGCGTGGCGGGACGCGTTCGTCGCCTCGTGTGTGGCCTCGGGCTTCACTCCCGACATCCGGCTCGACGCCGCGGATCCCCTGACCGCGCTCGGCCTGGTGGCCTCCGGCCTCGGGCTGGCGCTGGTGCAGCGGAGCATGGTGCGCGGCGCCACGGAGGCCGTGGCCGTGCGCACACTGTCCTGGCACGAGGCGTCCGTCCGGCTGTGGGCCGTCTGGCACCACATCGATCTGCGGCCGGTCGTCGCCTCGTTCCGCGAGACGGTGCTGTCGGACGAGCGGGAGCTGGGCGCGGCGCCGCCGGCCGGTGGCCTCGCCTCCGGGGTGTGAGCTCAGCCGGGGAGCCCACACCCCGGAATGCGGAGTGACGAGGCGTCAAGGGGGGACGCCTCCAAGGAGGCCACGGCCGCGACCAGGGTGGTGAGCCTCGGGTCCCGCGCCGCCAGGTCGAGCGCCTCGCGCAGGGCGCCTTCGTAGGTCGGACGGGCCTGGCCGAGCAGGAGCAGCCCGGCCTCGGTGACATTGGTGTAGATCCCGCGCCGGTCGGTGGGGCACAGGTAGCGGGAGAGGAGTCCGCGGTCCTCGAGCCGGGCGACCAGCCGGGTGGTGGCGCTCTGGCTGAGGGCGACCGCGTCGGCCACCTGCTTCATCTGGAGATGGCCGTTGTCCCCGTCGTGCTGTCGGCTCAGGACGTCCAGCACCGCGTACTCGCGGGCACTGAGCTCATGGCGGGTGTGGAGAGCCCCCTCGAGATGCGTCTCGATCCTGCTGTGCAGCAGTGACAGGGCGCACCAGCTCTGGGCGAGGGGAGTGGCGACGAGGTCCGGTGCGGTCACGGGGGGTGTGGTCATGGCTGCCTCCTGATGCGGGGTGGGGCGGGCTCGTACGGGGGTGGGGCGGGGCCCGGTCGGGGGTCCGCGGCGGTGACGGTGACGTGATACACAGCACGAGCAATATAGCGCGCTTGCAATTAGTGCGTCTGCAAGTATTGTGGGTGCTCGTAAAGGGCGGTAGCAATCTCTTGGAGTGAACTTTCATGCCCATCGCACTGCTGGCCCTCGCCATCGGGGCCTTTGGGATCGGAACCACCGAGTTCGTGATCATGGGGCTGCTGCCCGAGGTCGCCGGGGACTTCGATGTGTCCATCCCCACCGCCGGATTCCTGGTGACCGGCTACGCGCTCGGCGTCATGGTCGGCGCGCCGCTGATGACCGCGCTCGGTACGAAGATCTCCCGCAAGCGCATGCTGATGCTGCTGATGGGGCTGTTCGTGGTGGGCAACCTGCTCTCCGCGGTCGCCCCCGTCTTCGGCGTGATGGCCGCGGGGCGGATCGTCGCGTCCTTCGCGCACGGCGCCTTCTTCGGCATCGGATCGGTCGTCGCGGCCGACCTGGTCGCACCCGAGAAGAAGGCCGGAGCCATCTCGATGATGTTCACCGGCCTGACCATCGCCAACGTCGTCGGCGTGCCGCTCGGCACCTCGATCGGTCAGTCGCTGGGGTGGCGGACCACCTTCTTCCTCGTCGCGGCGCTCGGCGTGATCGGCCTGGCGGGCATCGCCAAGCTCGTTCCCGACATCCCCAAGCCGGAGGGTGTGCATCTGATCCATGAGCTGGCGGCCTTCCGCAACGCGCAGGTGCTGCTGGCCATGGCGATGACCGTGCTCGGCTTCGGCGGTGTCTTCGCCGCCATCACCTACATCGCGCCGATGATGACCGAGGTCGCGGGCTTCGCGGACTCCTCCGTCACCTGGCTGCTGGTCCTCTTCGGCCTCGGCATGGTCGGCGGCAACCTCCTCGGCGGCCGGTTCGCCGACCGGGCCCTGATGCCGATGCTGTACGTGTCGCTGGGCGCCCTCGCGCTGGTCCTGGCCGCATTCACCTTCACCGCCCACAACAAGATCGCCGCCGCCGTCTCCATCGCCCTCGTCGGCGCCCTGGGCTTCGCCACCGTGCCCCCGTTGCAGAAGCGGGTGCTGGACCACGCGGCGGGTGCCCCCACCCTCGCCTCCGCCGTCAACATCGGCGCCTTCAACCTGGGCAACGCGCTCTCGGCCTGGCTCGGCGGCCTGGTGATCTCGGCCGGACTCGGCTACACCGCGCCCAACTGGGTCGGCGCCATCCTCGCCGGATCCGCCCTGGTCCTCGCCGTGCTCTCGGCCGCCCTGGAGCGCCGCGACGCCCGCCGCGGCCACGACGCCGGTACCGAACCGGCCCCCGCGTTCACCGGCCGGCACTGAGCCACCCCGTACCGAACACCGAACTCCACCACCACCATCAAGGAGGCCGACCCGCCATGAGCACCCCCGAGACCGCCGTCGCCCCGCTGACCACCAAGGACGCCGAGGCCCTCGTCCAGGCCGCCCGCGCCGCCGCCGAGGCGGCCGGGGTGGCGGCCGCCATCAGCGTCCTCGACGCCGGTGGCCATCCGCTGGCCTTCCGGCGCGACGACCGGGCCGTACTGATCGCCGGGGAGACCAGCACCCGCAAGGCGTTCACCGCGCTCCAGCTGGACGCCCCCACCGCGGGCCTGGTCGACGCGGTCCAGCCCGGAGGCGCCTTCCACACCCTGCCCACCGCCCTCGACCGCCCGCTGCTGTTCATCGCCGGTGGCGTCCCGGTCCACCGCGACGGCCGGCTGATCGGCGCGCTCGGCGTGGGCGGCGGCGCCCCCGAGCAGGACCACGAGATCGCCACCACGGCGGTCGCGACGCTCGGCTGAGACCCCCGGGCCACAGAACCGCACGGCACACCCACGACCCGACGAAGGACACCATGACCTCCGTACCCAACGTCACCCTCCACACCGGCCTCGAGATCCCGCAGCTGGGCTTCGGCGTCTTCCAGGTGGAGGACGCGCAGACCACCGGCGCGGTGCGCTCCGCCATCGAGGCCGGCTACCGCTCCATCGACACCGCGGCCATCTACGGCAACGAGGCCGGTGTCGGCCGTGCCCTGGCCGAGTCCGGCGTCCCCCGCGAGGAGCTGTTCCTCACCACCAAGCTGTGGAACGCGGACCAGGGGTACGACTCCACCCTCGCGGCCTTCGACGCCAGCCTGGCCAAGCTGGGCACCGACTACGTGGACCTCTACCTGATCCACTGGCCCACCCCGGCTCGTGACCTCTACCTGGACACCTGGCGCGCCCTGGAGAAGCTGCTGGCCGACGGCCGCGCCCGCGCCATCGGCGTGTCCAACTTCCAGCCCGCCCATCTGGGGCGGCTGCTGGACCACAGCGGTGTGGTCCCGGTCCTCAACCAGGTCGAGCTGCACCCCTACCTCCAGCAGGGGGAGCTGCGGGCCTTCCACGCCCAGCACAACATCGCCACCGAGGCGTGGAGCCCGCTGGCCCAGGGCGCCCTTCTCCAGGACCCCGCGCTCACCGCGATAGCGCGGCGGCACGGCAAGACGCCCGCACAGGTGGTCCTGCGCTGGCACCTCCAGCTGGGGAACGTCGTGATCCCCAAGTCCGTGACCCCCGCCCGCATCCGGGAGAACATCGACGTCTTCGACTTCACCCTCACCCCTGAGGACATCGAGGCGATCGGCGCCCTCGACCGCGGTCAGCGCACCGGGCCGGACCCCGACACCCTCAACTGACCCGGGCCACCGCGCCACTGGACCACCCCACTCGACCGTTCCACTCGACCGCGCCGCCGCGGCCGTGCTCATCAGCCGGCCGGGGCGGCGCGGCCGTTCCCGCCCCCGTTCCCCCTCTCCCGGAAGCCGTCCTCGCATCATGTCCACTGCCCTGAACCGTCTGACCCACCCCGGTGGCCGCCTCACCCTCGGCCTGGAACTCCCCCTGGACAACGACTGGGGGCAGTCCCGGCTGGCCGCCGACCGGAGGGCGGGCCGCCCCTTCGGTGTGCCGTCCCTCGACGCACACGCCCGGCTGGCCCGCCTCGCCGACCGGTCCGGATTCGCCGCCCTGTGGGTCCGTGACGTCCCGCTGTACGACCCGGTGCACTTCGGCGACGCGGGGTCGGTGTTCGAGACCTTCACCCACCTGGGACATCTCGCGGCGGTCACCGAACGCGCGGTCCTCGGCACCGCGGCCGTCGTGCTGCCGCTGCGGCGGCCGCTTCTGGTCGCCAAGGCCGCCGCGACCGTTGACGCCCTGTCCGGCGGGCGCTTCGTCCTCGGACTGGCCAGTGGTGACCGTCCCGTCGAATACCCGCTCTTCGGCGTCGAGTTCACCACCCGCGCCGAGACCTTCCGCACCGGCGTCGAGGTGCTGCGCTCCGCCTGGGCCACCCCGCCCACCGGCCAGGGGCTGGATCTGCCCCGGCTCGGCCTCACCCCCGACCGGCGACTCGACGTCCTGCCCAAGCCCATCGGCGGGACCATCCCGATCGCGGTCGCGGGCAACGCCCAGCAGAGCCCGGAGTGGATCGCGGAACATGTCGACGCGAGCCTCAACTACCCCCGCGACCTGGGAGCGCTCCGGCTGAAGACGGAGCAGTGGCGGCGGCTGACGGCCGACCGTCCCAAGCCCTATCTGACCCCGATGATGCTCGACCTGCTGCCCGACCCCGCAGCCCCCGCCACCACCATCCGGCTCGGCCTCCGCACCGGCCGGGAGGGGCTCGTGGAGCACCTGGAGAAGATGTCCGCGCTCGGTGTCGCGCATGTCGCGTTCAACCTGCGGCCGAACGACCGCCCCGTCGAGGACGTCCTGGCCGAACTCGCCGACCACGTACTGCCGCGCTTCCCCTCGCCCACCGCCGCCGAGGGGCCCGCGGAAAGGTAGATCGCGGCATTCGTTTGTCCCATGCAGTAGACACAGCGTTCATCTCATGAGAAAAAAGGTCCCAGTCCGGGCCCCTACGGAGCCATGGGCAGCAGTGATCGGCCTTCTCGACGAGCAGTGACGTGCCTAGCGCAAGGGAGCAGTCGAAGTGAGCAGGATGGGCGCGGCCGCGTCCTCGGCATCCGCGTCACCGCCGCCGAGGACGGTCACCTTCACTCTGGACGGGGTCGGCAAGGTCTACCCGGGTGTCGTCGCCGTCTCCGATGTCACCCTGAGCGGCTACGCGGGCGAGGTGCTCGCGATCTGCGGTGCGAACGGCGCCGGGAAGTCGACGCTGACCAAGCTGCTCGCCGGTCAGGAGCGCCCCACCAGCGGGCGGGTGATCGTGGACGGATACGACGGGGAGATCACCACACCCTCCGCGGCCCTGGACGCCGGAGTGCTCCTCATGCATCAGGAGCCGGTCATCGTCGACACCTTCAGCGTCCAGGAGAACGTCTGGCTGACCGGGCTCAGCGCGGCGGGCCGCCGCAGGCCGTGGCAGCTCGTCGGGGGGCGCGACCGCGCGGACCGCACCCGCGCCGCCCTCGGCGTGGTCGGGATGCGCGAGGTGGACCTCGGCATGCGGGCAGGACGGCTCGGCCCCGGCCCCCGCCAGATGGTGGCGCTCAGCCGCTCCCAGGTGAACGAGCACCGGGTGCTGCTGCTGGACGAGACCACCGCCTCCACCACCGAGGAGCACTTCAAGGACGTCGAGGCACTGGTGCGCAAGGAGCGCGAGGCCGGTGCCACCGTCGTCTTCGTCTCGCACCGCATGCCGGAGGTGTTCGCGCTCGCCGACCGCATCGCGGTCATGCGCAACGGCTCGCTCGTCGATGTGGTCGACACCGCGGACACCACACCCGACGAGATCATGACGCTCATGATCGGCGAGGCCGTCATGGCCCTCGAACCACCCGAGCCGGTGGCCGAGGCGGACGCCCCCACCCTGCTGGAGGTGCGGGACGTGTCCTCGGGATCGGCGTCCGGTATCTCCTTCTCGGTGCGGGAGGGTGAGATCGTCGGCGTGTACGGACTGGTCGGCAGCGGGCGCAGCTCCCTGGCCCGGTCCATCTCGGGCCACCAGCACCGCGACACCGGCACCGTACGGGTGCGCGGCCACGAGGTGAACCCGCGCTCACCGCGGGCCGCCCTGCGCCAGGGGATCGCGTACCTCAGCGAGGACCGCAGGCGCGAGGGGTTCGTCAAGGACTTCGACAACGCCACCAACCTCACGCTGAGCACGCTGGGCGCGTACTCCACCCACGGGGTGATGCACACCCGCCGGGAGCGCCGCCGGGTGGCGCGGCTGGTCTCCGACTTCGGGATCAAGGGCGGCGCCGACCAGCTGACCAGTTCGCTCTCCGGCGGCAACCAGCAGAAGGTGTGCATCGCCAAGGCGCTCGAGAGCGAGCCCGACGTCGTCGTGCTGGACGAACCGACCAAGGGCATCGACGTCGGTGCCCGGCTGAACATCTATCAGATCGTGCGGGGCCTCGTCGAACGGCGCAAGGCGGTCGTGGTCGTCACCAGCGAGGCCGAAGAGGCCCTGGCCCTGTGCAACCGGGTGATCGTGCTGCGCGACGGCGTCATCGCCGGCGAGTTCGTCTCGAAGACCAGCACCACCGACGACCTGACCCGTACCGCCCTCGGAGGAGAAGTCCAGTGACCCACGACACCGCAACCAGGACGGCCGCCGCACCAGCCGCGGAAGACGGGGGAACGGCGCCCGTCCACGGTCTGACGCCGCGCCGGGCCGGGCAGTGGGCGAAGGAGCAGTACCCGCTCTACATCCTCATCGCGCTGCTGGTCTTCGCGGGCCTCACCTCCGACGCCTTCTTCTCCTCGTACAACGTGTCCAATCTGCTGTTGCAGGTCTCGGTGATCGGCATCGTGACCCTCGCACAGTTCCTCATCGTGCTCACCGGTGGCATCGACATCTCCGTCGGCGCGGTCGCCGGGCTCGCCGGTGTGCTCTCCGCCGGTCTCTTCGGCGGCCAGAACACCTTGCTCGCCGTGGCGGTGGCGATCGTGCTGGGCGGCGCCGTCGGTGTCTTCAACGGCTATCTCATCGCCTACCGCGGGCTGGAGGCGTTCATCGTGACCCTCGGCATGCTCGCGCTGGGCCGCGGACTCGTCTACGCCTACACCGAGGGCCAGCCGATCAGCCCCCACGCCGCGGACTTCCGCACCATCGCCACGACGGCGATCGGCGGCGTCCCCGTGCTCGGCGTCGTGTGGATCGTGCTCGCGATGGCCATGGCCTTCCTGACCCGCCGCACCGTGTTCGGACGCCGGGTGTACGCGCTCGGCAGCAGCAAAGAGGCCGCCCACGCGGCCGGTGTGCCGGTGAGGGCCACCATGATCACGGTGTATGTGATCGCCGGTGTGCTGGTCGGGTTCGCGGGCTTCCTGCTCGCCGCCCGTATCGGCGCGGCCACTCCGACCGGAGGGGACAACTACGAGATCGACTCGATCGCGGCGGTGGTCATCGGCGGTGCCAGCCTCGTGGGCGGCCGCGGCCGGGTGCTCGGCGCGTTCCTGGGCACGCTCATCTTCGGCGTGATCTCCAACCTGCTGGTGCTGCTGAACGTCTCCACCTTTCTCCAGGACGCCTTCCGCGGGGCCCTGATCATCTTCGCGATGGTCCTCACCACCGTCCAGTTCACCCGGCGCCGTCGGCAGCGGACCGCACACTCCTGAGCCCGGCGCCCGACCAGACACGACACGGAGACCTGCATGACAACCATGCGACGGGGCCCGCTCGCCGCGCTGTCCGCGGCGGCGCTGGTCCTGACCGGCTGTACGACCATCGGTGGCAAGGCGTCCGCGGGCGGCCCCAGGGAGGCCAAGAAGCCCACCGATGTCACGATCGGATTCTCCCAGCGGCAGCTGGACGCGCCCTACTTCGCGGCGATGGTCGACGCGGCCAGGAAGAAGGCCGGGGAGCGGGGGTTCCACCTGGAGGTGCAGAACGCCGACGGGGACGCCGTCACCCAGCTGAACCAGGCCCAGACCCTGGTGGCGCAGGGCATCGACGTCCTCGTGGTCGACGCGATGAGCCCGAAGACGCAGAAGGTACAGCTGAGGGACGTGGCGGGGGAGGTGCCGCTGGTCTTCGTCGACACCGGTATCGAGGGGGTCGGGGTCACCTCCGTCTCCTCCGACAACTACGCGATCGGCAAGCTCTCGGGCCGGCTCGCGGCCAAGCGGTTCCACCGCGGCTCGACGATCAGCCTGGCCGTCCTCAACGGCGGGCCGGACGACGAGATCGTCGGCCCCGACCGCCAGCGGGGATTCCTCGACGGTCTGCGCGCCGGTGGCGTCAGGTACCACATCGTGGCCAGGACTCCCGCGAACTACTCCCAGGACGCAGCCGTCCCGGCCACCGAGTCGATCCTCGCCGCACACCGGAACGTGGATCTGATCGTGGGTCTCAACGACTCGATGACGCTCGGAGCCCTCAGCACCCTGCGCGACAAGGGCAACAAGAAGACGCTGGTCGCCGCGGCGGCGGACGGGCAGAAGCAGGCGCTCCAGGAGATCAGCTCGGGCGGGTGCGACGGCCGCTACATCTCCACGGGCCTGAACTCGCCGAAGCTGGCCGCCGACCTCGCCTTCGACCTCGCGCTGCGGATCGGCACCGGCGACGTGGCGCCCAAGGACATCGCGAAGCAGCGGTACACCGAGGCCGCGGGCATCAACTGCGAGAACGTGGACGACTTCCTCGACCCGCGCTCCGTGTTCTGAACCGGGGCCGCGCGCATACGGCAGGGGCCGGAATCCCGGGATTCCGGCCCCTGCCGTATGCGCCGCGACGGGTCAATCGCGTTCGTAGACCGCGTCCGGCATATCGCCGTTGATGGTGTAGCCGCCGTCGACCGAGAGCGTCGCCCCGGTCGAGTACGAGGCCTCCTCGGAGGCCAGATAGGCGATCGCCGCGGCCACCTGCTCGGCGCGGGCCACCGCGCCGAGCGGGATGCGCCGGTTCAGCGAGGCCACGACGTCGTCCGTGTAGATGGGTGTGGTGAGCGCGGACCAAGTGGCCCCGGGACGCACCGCGTTGACCGTGATGCCGTGCTCGGCCCACTCTCCCGCGAGGGTGAAGGTGAGCGCCTCGATCCCGCCCTTGGAGGCGGCGTAGGCGGCCGCCTCGCGCAGCGAGATCACCGAGTGGATCGACGAGACGTTGACGATACGGCCCGGACGCTTCGCCGCCACCATGTGCCGCGCGACCGCGGTGGCCATGAGGAACACCCCGCGCAGATTGACGCCGAGCACCGTGTCGAAGTCGTCCGCGCTCATCTCCAGGGCGGGCGAGATGCGCAGGATGCCCGCGCTGTTCACCAGCGAGAACGGAACGCCGAGCGTGGCCACCACCTCGTCCACGGCCTTGCGCACCTGGTCGGGGTCGGAGACGTCCACCGCGAAGGGGGTGGCGGAGCCACCGGCACCGGCGATGGCGCGCGCGGACTCCCCGGCGCGCTCGGCCGAGATGTCGAAGACGGCCACGGAGCCGCCCTCTCCCGCGATGCGCTCGGCCGCGGCCCGGCCGATGCCCGCCCCCGCCCCGGTGACGATCGCGACGCGATCGGTGAATCGGCTCATGCCACGCCCTCTCCCTCGTCCGGGACGGTGATCAGCACCGGTACGCCCCGTTCGTCGACATCGACCGGCACCTCGTCGTCGGCGATGGCGTGGACGCCGAGGGTGAACTCGGCGCTCAGCGTGGATCCTCCGGCGACGACGGGCACGCCGGGGCGCTCCAGCCGCTCGGCGAGCGGCATGAACGGCGAGGTGGTGTGCGGTTCGACCGCCACGATGTGCTCGGCGCCCCACCAGGGGTAGTCGTCGGGCGCGTGGCACTCCTGCCACACCCAGATCTCCGGGAACAGCTCGGACTGCCAGCTCATCGTCGCCACCAGCCCGCAGCCCGGTGAGCGCAGCCCGAACCAGCCGCCCGTGACGGTGGCGTAGCCGAGGTCGGCCGTCGGGCCCTCGCCCGGGGCCAGTTCGAGGGCTCCCACGCCCGGGGCCACGGCGGGCACCCGGCGCTTCTCACCGGGTGTCATCCACTGCCGGGCGCCGAAGTCCTCCGGGTGCGCGGTGAGCTCCTCGAACGGGCCGTACACGGTGGCCGCGCGGGCCACGGTCGCGGTGTTGAAGGCGGGATGCAGGCCCCAGTTCGAGGGGAGGGCACGGGTGGAGAGGTTCTCCACCTCGCTCCGGAAACGCAGTACGGAGCCGTCGAGCCAGAAGGTCTTGGTCATGCGGAACGGGTAGCGGGCGAGCCGGGTGACACACCGCAGCGCGGTCCCGCCCGCCGTCTCCACGGCCTCGGCCGCCCACGAGCGGCGGGCCGCCTCACCGTGGAACGGCAGCGGAGCGCCGCGCACGGTGGTCGGCGGCCCCGCGTTCGGGAACAACTCCTGTATGCCGCCCGCGTAGTTGTCGAAGAACGACACATCGCTCGCGTCCGCCGTGTCGGCGGCCGGTACCCGGTCCACCCAGTGCGGGCTGCGCCACAGGATCTCCTCGCCGGTGGCCTTCCAGACCAGCGAGAGGATGTCGGTGCCCCGGGCCGGGTTCACCACCACCCCGACCGCGTCGTTCTCCAGGGTCCACGCGCCGCCGTCGACGGGCCGGACCGAGGTCGCGCTCGCCATGCTCACTCCCATCCGATGACGGACTTGCCGACGCTGCCCGCGGCGAAGTCCGCGAAGGCGTCGGGGCCCTCCTCGATCGAGGAGACGCTGGTGATGATCGGAGCGAGGTCCACACCGAGCCGGGCGGCCTCCGCCACGGCCTCCATCATCAGCGGCACGCTGAAGACGAACATCCCGCGCAGGGTCACCTGACGCATGATCAGGTCCGGTACCGGGTCGATGGTGAAATCGGGGCCGAGCCCGACGAACACCACCGTGCCCCAGGTCTTCACCACCTCGACGGCGGTACGGCGGCCGTGGACGTTCCCGGAGGTGTCGATGACGGCGTTCGCGCCACCGGGCACCACGGCCCCGATGTCGAAGCCCGCGGAATCGTGGACGTCGGAGTAGCCGAGGCGCTCGGCGAAGGCACGGCGCTCGGGGCTCGGGTCGGTGCCGATGGCGCGCAGCCCGAACGCCTTCGCCCAGGCGAGCACGGCGAGGCCGACCGGGCCCACACCGATGACGACCACGGTCTCGCCCGGCTTCACCTCCGAACGGAGCAGCGCCTGGTAGGCGGTCGTGGCACCGCAGGCGAGGAACGCGCCGACGGGGAAGCTCACCTCGTCCGGCAGCACCACGCAGTCCCTGGCCGTGACGACCAGCTCGTCCTGGCAGCCACCTGGCCGGTTGAGCGAGTACACCCGCGCCCCGCGCTCGCAGTGCACATCCCAGCCGCGCCGACAGCTCTCGCACTGGCCGCAGCCGGAGTAGTGCTGCACCGCGACCCGGTCGCCCACCCGTGGGTGGTTCACACCGGGGCCGACCGCCTTGACCACACCGGCGATCTCATGGCCGGGCGTCATCTCGGGCGAGCGCGGCTGAGTGGCGTGCCGCATCTCCTCGTGTGTCATATGGAAGTAGTGCAGATCGCTTCCGCACAGCCCCGCCGCCTTCATGTCGAGGATCAGCTCGCCCGGTCCGGGCTCGGGGAGCGGTGCGTCGACGACGGCGACCTTCTCCTTCGCGGCGAACCGCAGCGCACGGACCGTGGTGGCCGGCGCGGTGGTGGTCGTCATGGTGTCTCCTTTCCTGGGGCGCGTCAGGCGCGGGGTGCGGGTCGGCGGAGTGGTGAGATGTCCGCCGCGTACAGCACCGACTCGGTGGTGGCGGCGGGGTCGACGGTGCCGAGCGGCGGTGAGCAGCAGAGGTGGAGAACGGACTGGTCGGCGCCGCCGACGGCGACCGCGTAGGGGCTGAGGCCGCCGGTCTCGACGCGGGCGAGGAGGGTGCCGTCCGGCGCGAGCAGCCGCGCGCCGTGGCCGATCGAGGAGGCGACCCAGACCCGGTCGTGGGCGTCGATGGCCAGGCCGTCGGGCAGTACGGGGAGCTCGCGGGTGGCACGTTCGACGTCGAGGTGGCCGGGCGGACCGCCGAACTGCTTCCACACCCGCCCCTCCCCGAGCGTGGGCGCCCCGTCGCCGCTCCAGGCCACCGGCCATGACGAGACGCGTCCGGCGAAGGTCTCCGCCACCAGCAGCCGACGGCGGTCGGCGGTGAGCACCATGCCGTTGGGGAAGACGAGCCCATGGCCCTGGAGATCGGCTCGGCCGTCGGGGGAGACCCGCACCAGGGCGGTCTCGCGCAGGGCGTCGGGCTCGGCGTCCGTATTGCCGAAGTTGCCGATGAGGGCCCAGCCGGACTCGGTGACGAGCATGTCGTTGGCCACGCCCTCGATGAGGTGGCCGAAGCGCGCCACGGTGGTGAGCGCCCGGCCGTCCCACCGCAGCAGGGCGCGCTCCAGCATCGAGACGACCAGCAGCGATCCGTCGGGCGCGAATCCGAGCCCGGACGGCCGGCCGGGCACCTCGCACACCGTGCGCACCTCATGGCCGGTCTCCGGTGTGCGGCCCGGGCGGAAGGCCAGGACGCGACCGCTGTAGAAGTCGGACGCGAACAGTTCGCCGTCGCGCCATCGGGGGCCCTCGAGAAAGGTGAACCCGCTCGCGACGGGGGTGGCGTGGACGGTCGTCACCGGTGGGTGCATGAGGCTCCTGTTCGTCGTGGCACCGCGAGGCGGTCACGGAGGTGGCCACGGCACATTCTCATGGTGCGGACTAGTTGTCTAGTGGATGAGAATTTGCGAACCAGGGCTCCAGGCTGCGATAGGCGTCCAGGAACTCCCGGTGGCGCGCGGCGTAGTCGCGGTGCCGGTCCGCGGCCGGGGTGAACTCCGCCTGGACCTCGGAGAGTTCGCGGGCCACCTCGAAACCGTCGACCAGGCCGCTGCCCACGGCGGCGGTGACGGCCGCGCCGAGGCTGTTGGCCTCCTCGACGATGCTGCGGCGGCGTATCCGGGCGCCCCAGACGTCGGCGAGGACACGCAGCCAGAGGTCGCTCGCCGCGCCCCCGCCGATGGCGTCGACGCGGTCGACCGGATGTCCTGCCTCGCGGAAGGCGCCGACACAGGTCGCCAGGTTGAAGGCGACCCCCTCCAGGACGGCCTTCGCCAGATGCGCCGGGCCATGGTGCCGGGAGAGCCCGACGAAGGCGCCCCGGGCGTCGGCGTTCCAGTACGGGGATCGCTCGCCGAGCAGATGGGGCAGGAAGTAGAGCCCCGTGGTGTCGGCGTCCTCGATGTCCGCCAGCGTGCGGGCGATGCGCTCCGGCCCGCCCTCCGGGCGCAGCACCTGCGCGATCCACTCCAGCGAGGCGCCGCCCGCCTGCATCGTGGCCGTCGGAACGTAGTGTCCGGGCAGGACGTGGTTGAACGTCATGGTGCGCCGCGCCGGGTCGTACAGCGGCCGCCGGGCCGACATCGAGATCCACGAGGAGGAGCCGAGGTAGGTGTAGGCGCCGTCCTCGGGGGTCAGCACCCCGGCGCCGAGCGCGGCGAGGGGACCGTCCCCGCCACCGATGACCACGGGAACCCCGGCGGGCACCCCGGCCTCCTCCGCGGCCCGCGCACGGACCCGGCCGACGACCGAGGTGGACTCCGCGATGTCGGGCAGCAGACCCGGATCGATGGCCGCCGCGTCGAGCACGGCCCGCGACCAGGTGCCCGCCCGCTGGTCGAAGGCGTTGGTGCTGGAGGCGTCGGAGGGATCGGTGACGAGCGTGCCGGTCAGACGCTGGACGACGTAGTCCTTGGCCAGGCACATATGGGCCACCCGGCGGAAGGTCCGCGGTTCGTGGTCGCGCACCCACATCACCTTGGCCAGCGAGTACGTGGGGTGGATCCGGTGCCCGAGCAGCCGGTAGGCGCGCTCCTCGCCGAGTTCGGCGGCCAGCGTCCCGGCCTGCTCGGCGCTGCGGTGGTCGGCCCAGATCATCGCGGGCCGCACCGGCCGGTGCGCGCTGTCGAGCAGCACGGCCCCCATCATCTGGCCGCTGAATCCGATGGCGCCGATCCGCTCCGGGGGCGTCCCGCTCCGGGCGAGCAGTTCGCGGCCGGCTCGGCAGACGGCCCGCCACCAGGACTCGGGGTCCTGTTCCGCGATGCCGCCGGCCCGGAAGTCGGTGTCGTAGCGCACGGTCACCGCCGTCACCAGCCGGCCGTCGTCGGTGTGCAGGGATGCCTTGTTCCCGGTGGTGCCGAGGTCATGGGCGATGATCACGGATGGTTCTCCAGCTTCCTGGTGTCCGGGCCTGGCCTGGGACGTTGCGCAGGTCACTGTCATCCTGTACGTACAGGATGTCAAGGCGTTGGGCATGGGTGCGACGGGGTCGCGGGGCCACGAAAAGGGCGGCGGACCCGATGCCGCATCGGGTCCGCCGCCCAGGTGGGAGCGTGTTTCAGCCGGTGCTGTCGTGCACCAGCATCGACGGCGGCGCTCCGGCCCGGCGCCGCCTGCGGACATGCACCTGGAAACGGCTGCGGTCCGCGCGGTGGTAGGCCGTGAAGTACTCCACCGGCCTGCCCTCCTGGTCCCAGGCGGTGCTGCGCAGGAGCAGCACCGGGTCGTGGGCGTCCACGCCCAGCGCCTCGGCCACCGAAGGGGCGGCGGGTACGGCTTCCACCTCACGCCTGCCGTGGTCCAGGACGACGCCGTACTTGCCCTCCAGCAGGGCGTACAGCGACTGGTGGGTCAGGTCCTCGTCCAGCAGTCCTGGCGCCACCCGGTGCGGCAGCCAGGTGCTGGTCAGCGCCCATGGCTCGGCGTTGACGTAGCGCAGCCGTTCCAGATGGATCAGCGGCGCGCCCTCCTCGACCTCCAGCTCACGGGCGGCGTCCGCCGTCGCCGGGGCGAACTCCAGCCGGCGCACCGCGCTGACCAGCGCGCCACCGCGCGCGGCCACATCCTCGTACAGGCCCGTCATCGACTGGAAGAGCGACTCGTCGACCTTGCGGGCGGCCACGAAGGTGCCCTGCCCCTTGCGCCGCACGATGCGGCCCTCGCCCTCGAGTTCGTCGAGGGCCTGGCGCACGACGGTCCGGGAGACGCCGTACCGCTCGCACAGGGTCACCTCGCCGGGCAGCCGCTCGCCCACCTTCCAGACGCTGCCGAGCTGTGGCAGCAGCAACTCCTTGAGCTGGGCGTAGAAGGGCAGTGCGGCATCGCGGTCAATCCGTCCGGGTTCCACGGGGCAAGCGTAGCGCCTGGCGGCGAAGACAACAGCCCGTCCTCTTGACATCCTGTACGTACAGGCCGTCTTATCGCTGCCGGAGAGTCCACCCAAGGAGACATCATGTCCTGGTATCAGGGTGCCCGGATCGCGGTCACCGGAGCCGCCGGGGGCATCGGACGGGCCACCTGCGCGTATCTGGCCGGTATCGGCGCCGAGGTGTACGCCCTCGATCTCACCGCGTCCCCCGTCGGACGGTCCATCCGCTGCGATGTCACCGACGAGGACAGCGTGGCGGCCGCGATCGGCACGGTCGTCACGGAGGGCGGCCGGATCGACGGCCTGGTCGCGGCCGCCGGGGTCGTCGAGGACGACGTGCCGGCGGAGCGGATGAGCGCCGCCGAGTTCGACCGGGTGCTCGGCGTCAATCTGAAGGGCACGTTCCTCAGTTGCGCCGCGGCCGCCCGGCGGATGCTCGACGGGGCGGGCGGCCGGATCGTCACGGTCTCCTCGATGTCCGGCACACATATCGTCAACCACCCGCAGAAGCAGTCCGCGTACAACGCCTCCAAGGCCGCCGTGAGCGCGCTGACCCGTTCCCTGGCCGTCGAGTGGGGCCCGCGCGGGGTGCGGATCAACAGCGTCGCGCCCGGCTATGTCGCCACACCGCTCAACGACCTCAAGCGCCATATGCACCCGCGCTGGAAGGAGGGCACGGTCGCCGGACGGTTCGCGGAACCCGAGGAGATCGCCGCCGCCATCGGCTGGCTGCTCGGCGACCAGGCCGCCTACTGCGTGGGCACGGAACTGCTGATGGACGGGGGGTTCGCACTCCGATGAGCGGTACATCGAGGACACCGGACGGAGCGGCGGAAGGGGACGCGATGGACCGGCGGGTGACCGTGACCGCGGACGGCGACATCGTCGTGGAGGAGGTGGCACGGGTACGGCCCGCGGCCGGCGAGGCGCGGGTGCGCACCCTGCTGACCGGGATCTGCGGCTCGGACGTCCACGCCCTCCGCGGTGAACACCCCTTCATCCCCCGGCCGTACCACCCGGGACACGAGGCCGTCGGCGTGGTCGCCGAAACCGGCCCCGGCGTCACCTCCGTGGCCGAGGGGGACCGGGTGCTGCTCGAACCCAACCTGGTGTGCGGCACCTGCCGCCACTGCCGCTCCGGCCGCTACAACATCTGCGGGGAACTGCGGGTCATCGGCTGCCAGACGGCCGGGGCGATGGCGGACGGCTTCACCGTGCGCGCCGACCGGCTGCACCGGGTGCCCGACCGGCTCACCGATGTGCAGGCCGTGCTCGTCGAGCCGCTGGCCACCCCCGTGCACGCGGTGCGCCGGGCCGGGGACCTCGCCGGCGCCGGGGTGCTGGTCCTCGGCGCCGGACCGATCGGGCTGCTCACCGCCCTGGCCGCGCGGGCGGCGGGCGCGCGGACCGTCATCGTCACCGATCCGGTGGCGGCGAAGCGGGACCGGGCGGTGCGGCTCGGTGCGGACGCGGCACTCGCGTCCGGTACCCCCGGCCTGCCGGAGCTGGTCAGGGAGCGGCTCGGCGGCGGCGCGGACGTGGTGTTCGACTGCGTGGCGGTGTCCGCCTCCATCACCCAGGCCGTGCGGTCCGTCGAGAAGGGCGGCACGGTCATGGTGGTCGGGGTGCCCCAGGGTCCGTTGGATGTCCCGCTGGACCTGGTCCAGGACCGCGAGATCGCCGTGCGGGGCTCCCTGATGTACGTCGGGGAGGACATGCGCGCCGCGATGACGCTGCTCGGGACCGGTGTCGTACCGGCCGACGAGCTCGTCACCGCCACCTTCCCGCTGGACCGGGCGGATGAGGCGTTCCGGGCCGCCGGTGGCCCGGACCAGATGAAGGTGCTGGTGAGCGTCGGCTGACCGGCCCGCGAGCACACGCAAGACGGCCGAACGAAACCGCGTGGAAGCGGCCCCAGCGAAACCGTGTCGAAGCGGCCCCAGCGAAACCGTGCCGAAGCGGCCCCAACGAAGGAGACGGCGTGAAAGCCATCGTCTACGAGCGACCCTACGCGTACCGCTACACCGACCTGCCGGATCCGGAGCCGGGCCCGGACGAGGTGCGTCTGCGGGTGCGGTCCGCGGGAGTCTGCGGCACGGATGCCCATCTCCACCGCGGCGAGTTCTCCCCCCGCTATCCGCTCACCCCCGGCCACGAGGTGGTGGGCGAGGTGGAGTCGCTGGGGGAGGAGGTGACGACGCTCGCCGTCGGACAGCGCGTCGCCCTCAACAACCGTGTCTCCTGCGGTTCGTGCGCCAACTGCCGCCGCGCCAGACCGGCCTTCTGCACCCGGCTGCGGGACCACGGTGTCACCCGGCCGGGCGGCTTCGCCGAGATGATCGTGGTGCCCGCGTCCCACTGCCACCCCGCCGATGACATCCCGCTGGACGTGGTGGCCTTCGCCGAGCCCGTCGCGTGTGCCGTGCACGGCATGGACATACTCGCCCCACAGCCCGGCAGCGATGTCCTCCTCTTCGGCGCCGGGACCACGGGGCTGCTGCTCGCACAGCTGCTGGCCGGCAGCGGCGCGGGGCGGGTGACCGTCGCGGCGCCGACCGAGGCCAAGCTGAGACTGGCCCGGGAGTTCGGCGCCGACGAGACGGTGGTCATGGACCGCGACGACTCCTCGGCCTCCCTCGGCGCGCTGCGCGCCCTGGCACCCGACGGCTTCGACACCGTCGTCGACGCGACCGGCGCCCTCACCGTGATCGAGCGGTGTCTGCCGCTGACCCGCGACGGCGGGACCGTCTTCCTCTACGGCATGGCCGGGGAGCGGGAGCGCGTCGAACTCTCCCCGTACGAGATCTTCAGCAGGGAGCTGACCATCCGCGGCTCCTTCACCCAGGCGTTCAGCTTCGATCGCGCGCTGCGGGTCCTGCGCACGGGCCGGGTGCGCACCGACGGCATGATCACCCATCGGTTCGGGCTGGACTCGTACGGCGCCGCCCTCGACGCCGTACGGAACGACCGCGGCTGCATCAAGGCGGTCATCCACCCCTGACCCCGTACGGGGTCAGAAGGTGCCGTCGATCGTGATGCCCCCGTCGACCCGGAGGGTGGCGCCGTGCACGAAGGAGGCGTCGGCGGAGAGGAGGAAGGCGATGGAGGTGGCGATCTCGGCGGGCTCGGCCAGTCGTCGCATCGGTGTGCGCCGCACCAGCGCCTCCCGGTCGAGCGCTCCCGACTCCAGGCCGCTGCGCACCATTTCGGTGGCCACGTATCCCGGCGCCACGGCGTTGACCCGGATGCCGTCCGGCCCCCATTCGGCCGCCAGGGTCCGGGTCAGGCCCAGCACTCCGCTCTTGGCGGTGGCGTAGCCGAGCCGTCCGGGGAGCCCGAAGGTCGACCCGACGGAACCGATGTTGACCACACTGGCCCGGGCGCTGCGGACCAGCAGCGGGTAGGCGCCGCGCGCGCAGTGCATCGCGCCGGTGAGGTGGACCGCGAGCTGATGGGTCCACTGCCGGCTGTCGAAGTCCTGGGCCGCCTGCCGGAAGATCACCCCCGCGCCGTTGACCAGCGCGTCGAGCCCACCGGCCCGGGTCGCGATGTCGTCGAACATCGCGGTGACGCCGGCCTCGTCGGTGACATCGACGGCGACGGCCAGATGCCCTCCGGCCACGGGGGATGCCGAGTCGAGGGCCGCGACCTGGCCCTGGGCGGCCTCGCCCTTGAGGTCGGCGACGACGACGCGCCAGCCGCGCTCGGCGAGGACCCGGGCCGCGGCGGCCCCGATCCCCTGTGCGGCGCCGGTGATGAGAACGGTGGGGTCGGCCATGGGAGATCTCCGTGGTGGTTTCGGCGTGCTGGACCCTTGAAACATTCCCATGACGTGGACTACCTGTCCAGTGAGTGATAACTTCCGTTGACCTACGGGCTCACCGACTGGGAGAGACACCGAATGACTGCACAGACGCCGGTCGCGCCGGCGGACCGCGAACTCATCGAGCACATCGAGGAACGGGCCCAGTTCGCCCGTCTGGAGACCGTGCGGCTGATCTCGATCGCCAAGACCGGCCACTACGCGTCCGGCTTCTCCTGCGCCGAGATCCTGGCCACGCTCTACTACGGGGTGATGCGGCTGCGGCGCGGCGAACCGGACTGGCCCGACCGCGATCGCTTCCTCTTCGGCAAGGGCCATGCGGCGGCCACGCTGTATCCGCTGCTGGCCGACTGGGACTTCTTCGACGCGGCCGAGCTGGATGAGTACACCCGTCTGGGGAACGCCTTCGGCGACCACCCGGACATGACCCGCATTCCGGGGATCGACTTCAGCTCAGGGTCGCTGGGCCACGCGCTGTCGGCGGGGACCGGTATGGCGATGGGCGGCCGCCTCCAGGGGCGTTCGTACACCACGTTCGTCCTGCTCGGCGACGGAGAGCTGCACGAGGGGCAGGTCTGGGAGGCGGCCCTGGGCGCCGCACACCACCGCCTGGGGCGGCTGGTCGCCATCGTCGACCGCAACGACCACTCGCTCGACGGCCGCATCGACGGTGTGACCGGGATCGAGCCGCTGCTGGAGAAGTGGCGGGCGTTCGGTTGGCAGACGCACGAGGTGGACGGGCACGACGTCTCGGCCCTGCTGCCTCTGCTGCGCTCGCTGGCGCAGGACACCGGCCGCGACCGTCCGGCCGTGGTCGTCGCCAACACCGTGAAGGGGAAGGGGATTTCCTACATGGAGTCCGAGTTCGGATGGCACCTGGGCTGGCTGGCCGAGCGGGACGAGGCCAACGCCCTGGCGGAACTGCGGGGGACACGATGAGCGTCGCACCCGGTCTCCAGCCCGAATCCTGGCACCTGCTGAGCCTGCTGGAGCAGGCTCCGGGACTTCAGGCCCTCGGCGACACCCTCGCCGACCTGGCCGACGAGGGCCATCCCGTGGTCGTGGGCACCGCCGACCTGAAGTACTCCAACGGACTGGTGCGCTTCCAGGACCGGCACCCGGACAAGTACCTCCAGTTCGGGATCTCCGAGCAGCACATGGTGTCCACGGCGGCGGGTCTGGCCACCACGGGCTTGCGGCCGTATGTGGCCACCTTCGCGTCCTTCATGGCGCTGCTGGCCTGCGAGCAGATCCGCACCGACGTGGCCTACACCCGCCAGCCCGTCCGGCTGATCGGCCACCACGCGGGGATCACCCTGGGCTTCTACGGGACCTCCCACCACGCGACCGAGGACCTGGCCATCACCCGCAGCATCGCCGGACTCACCGTGGTCGCACCGGCCGACACCGCGGCCCTGGCCGCGGTGCTGCGCGCCTCGGTGGACCTCCCGGGCCCGGTCTACTTCCGTATCGGCCGTGGCCGGGACCCGGACGTCTACCCGGCGGGCACCACCCTTCAGATCGGGAAGGCGGTCGAGCACGGGACGGGAAGCGACCTCACCCTCATCGCCACCGGCTCCATGGTCCACCCCGCCCTTCAGGCCGCGGCGGCGCTCACCGCGGACGGGTACGACGTCGGGGTGCTGGACATGCACACCGTCAAACCGCTCGACGAGGAGGCGGTGCTGACGGCGGCGCGGCGCTCCCGGCTGCTGATGACGGTGGAGGAGCACAATGTGCTCGGCGGTCTCGGCGGCGCGGTGGCCGAGCTGATCAGCGAGCACGGCGTGCCGGTCCGGCTGCACCGCCACGGGATCCGCGACCACTACAGCCTCATCGGCCCGCCCACCCATCTGTACGGGCACTACCGGCTGGACGCCCCCGGAGTCGAGGCCGAGGCCCGCGATCTGCTGCGCGCACCGGGCCGTTGACCCCGAACGGGTCCATCGCCCCCGGCGCTCCGCCCGCCTCGGCGGAGCGGCCGGGGCGGGCGGCAGGCTCCGCCGGGTCGGCAGGCTCCGCCGGGTCGGCAGGCTCCGCCGGGTCGGCCGGTTCCGCCGGGTCAGCCGAAGTCGGCGACGGCGCCGGTGACGGCCTGCCAGCCCAGCGCCCGCGAAATCTCCTGGCCGGCCTCGACCAACCGCTCGCGCAGACCGGCCGGGTCGGTACCGAGGATCGCCTCCCGGACCCCGCTGATGGACAGGGCGGCACGCACCTGTCCCCGGTAGTCCAGGATCGGGACGCCGAGCGCGGCCACGCCGACTGTGACGTCCTGGTCGCTGACCGAGACCCCGGTGTCGAGGGTCTCCTCCAGTACCGGGATCAGCGTGTCCGCCGTGACCGGGGTGGACGGGGTGAACCGCTCCACGGGCCCCTGTTCGAGGTAGTCCGACCAGGCCGAGCGGTCCTGGAAGGCCAGCAGGGCGCGGGAGGCCGCCCCGGCGTGCAGCGGCAGCGCACCGCCGAGCTTCAGGGCGAGGGACTGGACCCGCCGGCCGTCCAGCCGCTCGATGCACACCGCCTCGCGGCCGCGCTGGACGCACAGGTACACCGTCTCGCCGGTCTCGTCGTGGAGGCGCTCCATCACCGGCTGCGCGAACCGACGCTCGTCGAACCGCTCCACCACGGCGGTGCCGAGGGTGAGCAGATGGAACCCCAGACGGAAGGTGCCGCGGCGGCTGCCGCCCTCCACCATGTCCAGGCCCTGGAGGCTCGACAGCAGCCGGTAGACCGAGCTGCGGGGCTCGCCCAGCTCCTCCGCGAGCTGTGCGGCCGTCGCCTCTCCCTTCGCCGCGAGCAGGTCGAGGACCTCAACGGACTTACGGACGAGAGCCAGACCACCTTCATGTGCCACGCGCGCAAAGATATCACTCAGCGGACAGGCGGTCTCCTGGTCAGGAATCGACGCCGATGAACGGGTGCGGGGAGGCGGCGCGGGGTGCCGGGATCCGGTCGTCCCGTACCCGGCGCCGGAACCAGGTGACCTTTCCGGTGGTGGTGACGCGGGTGCCGAGGGCGTCGGCGAGGGCGGCGACGAGGAGCAGCCCGCGGCCGCTCTCGGCGTCGGGGTCGCCGGGGCGCGGCTGGGGCGTTTCGTGGCAGCCGTCCCCGACCTGGCAGATCACACAGCATCCGCGGCGCAGCCACAGCCGCAGCCACACGGGGCCGCCGGCGTGCTCGATCGCGTTGGTCACCAGCTCGTCCACCATGAGGACGATGTCGTCGGCGGCGGTGTCGGGCACCCCCCAGCAGCGCAGCGCGCCCGCCGCGGTACGGCGGGCCCGGCCTACGGCGGCCGGGTCGGTGGGCAGCCGCAGGGCCAGCCCGCACGGGGCGGTGTGGGCATCGGGCGGACCCGTCCGCCGGCGCGGCGGCGGGGGGTTGGGTGGTGAGGGGGATGCGGTGGCGACCGCCCCCGCTGGGTTCACTGTCATATCCGTACTCCTTTCCGGGCGCCGTGCGGTCCGGAAGGGGGTTGTGGCCGACTCCGTCGGGAAGGGGGCCACCTCCCAGCCTCGTAGTGATTTCTGCGACAGTCAAGATTATTCGAAGAAATTTCCACGTCGATGTCGCGGTGCGGCTTGTGTCGGGCCTGTCGTGGAAATTTCTTCGAGATGCATTGACAGTGCTCGAAACCTCTGCGACGTTGTGGATCGAGCCGCTGAGCACGTCCCACCGGCCATCCCCAGCCCGATCAGGGCCGAGCCGACCGAGGAACGCGTCGGCACCGACAGTCCCCGCTGCCGCGAACCGGCACCCGGCGGGCGGCGCACTCCCCCCAAGCCACCCCCCGCACGTCGAGAAAAGGCAATCTCATGGCAGATCGCGTCATGCCGCGCCACAGAGCGCTCGCGGCCGCTTCCGCGGGAATCGGTCTCACCCTGCTGCTCACCTCATGTGGGAGCGGCATCAGCGGTCACGGTGACGACAAGCCCATCGTCGGCCTCGTCACCAAGACCAACGACAACCCCTTCTATGTGAAGATGCGCGAGGGCGCCCAGCGGAAGGCCCGCCAGCTCGGCGTGGACCTGAGGACCTTCGCCGGTAAGGGCCAGGCCGACAACGACTCACAGGTCAAGGCCATCGAGAACCTGGTGGCCGCGGGCGCCAAGGGCATTCTGATCACCCCGGCCGACTCCGGTGCGATCATCCCCGCCATCGATCGGGCGCGGAAGGCCGGTGTCATGGTCGTCGCCCTGGACTCGCCGACGGAACCGGCGTCCGCGGTGGACGCCACGTACGCCACCGACAACCGGCTGGCCGGCCGCATGATCGGCAAGTGGGCCAAGGCGCGGATGGACGGCGAGCGGCCGAGGATCGCCCTGCTGGACCTCAGCTCCGAGCAGGTCAAGGTCGATGTCCTGCGGGACCAGGGCTTTCTGGAGGGCTTCGGCGTCGACGTCCGGAACCCGAACCGGATCGGCGACGAGCGCGACTCCCGGATCGTCGGCCACGAGGTGACCGGCGCCAACGAGGAGGGCGGGCGCGACGCCATGGAGAAGCTGCTCCAGAAGAACGGCTCCATCAACCTCGTCTACACCATCAACGAGCCCACCGCCGCCGGTGCCTATCAGGCCGTCAAGGCGGCCGGTAAGCAGAAGGACATCAGCATCGTCTCCGTCGACGGCGGCTGTCCCGGCGTCAAGAACGTGGCCGGTGGCGTCATCGGCGCGACCTCGATGCAGTTCCCCGTGAAGATGGCCGCCGAGGGCCTCGCCGCCGTGGCCGCGCACGCCAAGGACGGCGGCAAGGGTTCCGGCTCCGCCGGACAGGGCTTCACCAACACCGGAGTCTCCCTCATCACGGACAACCCCGTATCCGGTCTGGATTCGCAGAAGTCGGACTGGGGCCTGCGCCACTGCTGGGGCTAGCCCCGCGCACCACCGCTCGGGGCCGACCCCGGCGGACGTCCGGCACATCCACATATCCCTTACCGCTTCCAGGAGTTGACCGTGGTGCACGACACCGTCCCCCCACCCGCCGCAGACCCTCCCACCACCCGGCCGCGGGCGCGCGGAGCGCTCGCCCGCGGACAGTCGGCCCTGCACACCAAGCCGCTGCTCGGCCCGCTCATCGTGCTGCTCCTCGCCTCGCTGTTCTTCAGCGTGTGGGTGGGGTCCCGGTTCAGCGATCCGCTCAACATCTCGCTGATCGTCCAGCAGGTGCAGATCATCGGCATGGTCGGTATCGCCCAGACGCTGATCGTGCTGACCGCGGGCATCGATCTGTCGGTCGGGGCCATCACCGTGCTCGCCTCCGTGGTGATGGGCAAGCTGGCGGTGGACCACGGTCTGCCGGTGCCCCTGGCCCTGTTGCTCGGTGTCGTCGTCGGCGGCGTCTGCGGCGGACTCAACGGTGTGCTGGTCACCCGGTTCCGCATTCCGCCGTTCATCGCCACGCTCGGCACCCTCAGCGTCTTCTCCGCCCTCACCCTCTTCTACTCGCGCAGCGAGACCATCCGGGCCCAGGACGTGCCGCCCCTGCTGAGCTGGCCGGGCCGCTCCATCAATGTCCTGGGCACCGATGTCACCTACAGCTCGCTGCTGATGATCGGCTGCTTCGCCGCCGTGGCCTATCTGCTGCGGGGCACCGCGTGGGGTGCCCATCTGCACGCGGTGGGCGACAACCGCGAGGGGGCCCGCCTCAGCGGGATCCGCACCGGGCGGGTGCTGCTCAGTGTGTATGTGGTGGCGGGGCTGATCTGCGGTCTCGCCGCGTGGTTCCTCATCGGGCGGATCGGCTCGGTCAGCCCGCAGGCCGGTGAGAACCTCAACCTCCAGTCCATCACGGCCGTCGTCATCGGCGGGACCAGCCTCTTCGGCGGCCGTGGTCATGTCCTCGGCACCCTGCTGGGCTCCCTCATCGTGGGCGTGTTCAGCAGCGGACTCGCGCTGTCCGGAGTGGACGCCCTGTGGCAGGTCTTCACCGTGGGCGTGCTGGTGATCGTGGCCGTCGCCGCCGACCAGTGGATCCGGAAGGTGGCGGCATGAACCCCCGGAACAGCCCCCGGAACAACGCCCGGAGCACCCCCCGGAACACCGACGTACTCGCCCTCCAGGCGCGCGGTCTGGTCAAGCGCTACGGACATGTCACCGCCCTCGGCGGGGCCGATGTGGAGCTGCGGGCCGGTGAGGTCCTCGCCGTCATCGGCGACAACGGCGCGGGGAAGTCGACGCTCATCAAGTGCCTCTCCGGAGCGGAGGTCCCCGACGCCGGGGAGATCCGCCTCTTCGGGGAGCCGGTGCGGTTCCGCAACCCCCTGGACGCGCGGGACCACGGACTGGAGACCGTCTACCAGAACCTGGCCGTCGCGCCCTCCCGGGACATTCCCGCCAACCTCTTCCTCGGCCGTGAGCGCCGCAGGTCCGGCCCGCTCGGCAGGGTCTTCCGGCTGCTGGACAAGAAGGGGATGCGGGAGGAGACCCGTGAACTCCTCACCTCCCTCGGGCTGCTGACCATCCAGAACTTCTCCCAGCCGGTGGAGACGCTCTCCGGCGGGCAGCGCCAGGGCGTCGCCGTGGCACGCGCCGCCTGCTTCGGCAGCCGGGTGATCATCATGGACGAGCCGACGGCGGCGCTCGGGGTGCGGGAGTCGCAGCGGGTGCTCGACCTCATCCGCGAGATCCGCGACCGGGGTGTGCCGGTCGTCCTGATCAGCCACGACATGCCCCACGTCTTCGACGTCGCCGACCGCATCCACGTCCAGCGGCTGGGCCGGCGCGTCGCCCTGGTGAACACCTCCGACATCTCGATGCCCGACGCCGTCGCCCTGATGACCGGAGCGCTGGACCCCGCGGAGCTCGACGGCAGATCCCCGGCGGGCACCCCATGACCGCACACAGCGACCCCACCCCCACCCACCGGGAGCACGCATGAACAGCACACGGCCAGCCGTGCGCCCCGTGTCCGGCACCCCCCTCACCGGCACCTTCACCGCCCCGCCGGAGGCCGGGCCCGACGATGTGACGCTGTGGTGGCTCGGCCAGGCCGGATTCGCCCTGCGCCACCGCGGCCGGCTGATCCTGATCGATCCGTACCTCTCGGACACCCTCGCCGAGAAGTACCGGGGCCAGCTCTTCCCGCACCGCCGGATGCACCCCGCCCCGGTGGCACCGGAGGCCATCCGCGGGGTGGACGCGGTGCTGTGCACCCATGGACACACCGACCATATGGACCCGGGCACCATCCGGGCCCTGCTCCCGCACAACGACCCGCGTTTCGTCGTCCCGCGCGCCGAGCGGACGCGGGCCCTGGAGCGCGGTGTACCCGCCACCCGTCTGACCGGGACCACCGCGGGCGAACGCGTGGAACTGGACGGCGGGATCACCGTCGAACCGGTCCCCGCCGCCCATGAACACCTCGAACAGGACGGGAACGGAGACCACCGCTTCCTCGGCTATGTGCTCACCGTCGGCGGGGTCCGCGTCTACCACTCCGGTGACTGCGTCCCGTACGACGGGCAGTCCGAACGCCTGCGCACACTCCGCGCCGATGTGGCGCTGCTGCCCGTGAACGGGCGCGACCGCCACCGCACCGAGAACGGCGTCCCCGGCAACTTCACCGTCCGGGAGGCGGCCGAGCTGTGCGAGGCGGCCGGGATCCCGCATCTGCTCTGCCACCACTTCGGCCTGTTCGACTTCAACACCGTCGACCCGGAGGAGACCCGGGACGCACTGCGCCGCCGCGCCACGCCACTGTCCTGGACGGTGCCGCGGGTGGGCGACGCGTACGTCCTCACCCCGGGCGACGACCCCACCGCGAAAGAGGACCGATGAACCCCACCGAACTCCTCGGCGAACTGCGCCGCGTCCGGGTCGTCCCGGTCGTCACCCTGCCACACGTACGCCACGCCGACCCGCTCGGCGAGACGCTGCTCGGGGCGGGGCTGCCGGTCGCCGAGATCACCTTCCGCACCCCGGCCGCCCGGGACGGGATCGCCACCCTGCGGGCCCGCCACCCCGAGCTGCTGGTCGGCGCGGGTACGGTCCTGGACCGCACGACCGTGGACCACGCCATCGACGCGGGCGCCCAGTTCGTGGTGGCGCCCGGCTTCAACCCGGACGTCGTGGACCACTGCCTGGAGCGCAAGATCCCCGTCGTCCCCGGCATCAACAGCCCCACCGGTGTCGAGGCGGCCGTGGCCAGGGGACTGCCGCTGGTGAAGTACTTCCCGGCCGAGGCGTCGGGCGGACTGCGGCTGCTGGACGCCATGGCGGCTCCGTACGACGGGATGGCGTTCCTCCCCACCGGCGGCCTGACACCGGAGAACCTCCCCGACTACCTGAGCCGCCCGCACGTGGCCGCCTGCGGTGGCACCTGGATCGCCAGTACGGCGCTGCTGGCCGAGGGGGAGTACGAGGCCATCGGGCGCAACGCCCGCGGCGCGGTCGGGATCGCCGCCGCGGCCACCTCCTGAAACCACCTCCCGCAACACCACCTGACGACCACCTACTGCCACACCACCTGAAAACCACCTCCGTACACCCACCCACCACACCCCAAAGGGACAGCATGACCACCACCTACGAACCCGCCTCCGGCACCGCGCTGGAGGGCAAGGTCGCCATCATCACCGGTGGCGCCTCCGGTATCGGCGAGGCCGTCGGCCGGATCTTCGCGGCCAACCGGGCCAGGGTCCTCCTGGTCGACATCGACGGCAAGCGGCTCCAGCAGGTCGTCGGCTCCATCCAGTCCCAGGGCGGCAGCTGCGTGGGCATCGAGGCCGATGTCACCGAGGAGGAGCAGGTCCAGGGCTTCTTCCGGACCGCCATGGAGGAATGGGGGCAGGTCGACCTCCTCGTCAACAGCGCGGGCCGCGACTCGCTCTCACCCCCGGTGACCGAGGTGACGCTGGAGGAGTGGAACAAGACCATCGGCCCCAATCTGACCGCGGTCTTCCTGTGCTGCCGCGAGGCGTTCCGCATCATGGAGCGGCAGTCCACCGGCGGGCGCGTCATCAATATGGGATCGTCCTCGGCCCGATTGGCATCCGGCCCCGGCCACAGCCCCTACCGCGCCTCCAAGCACGGGATGATGGGATTCAGCAAGAACATTCTCCTTGAGGGCAAGGAGAAGAACATCGGTGTGACGGTGATCAACCCGTCCCACGTCAAGACCCCGATGACCGAGATCATCGACAAGGGCCTGTACGACGGCGACATCCCCGCCTACCTCGACGGCTGGCTGGACGACAAGGAGCTCGCCGAGGGCATCCACGCCAGCTGCATCGACGTCGACAACGTCGCCGAGGTCTCCCTCTACGTGGCCACGCGCACGCCCGACGTCACCATCCCGCAGATCGCGCTCTACCCGACGCACAAGGCACACCGCTACGGCATGGAAGTCTGAGGCGGACCGAGCGATGAAGGCAGCAGTACTGCGATCCGAGGGCGTCCTCACCCTCACCGACATCCCCGCCCCCGCGCCGGTGGGCGACCGCTCCGTCCTCGTCCGCGTCGGCGGTGTGGGCGTCTGCGGCTCGGACGTGCTGAGGTACGGCCGCGGGAAGGCGTATCACTATCCGCTCGTCCTGGGCCATGAGTTCTCCGCCGTGGTCGAGGAGGCCCCGGAGGGAAGCCGCTTCCGCCCGGGGGACCGTGCCGCGGTCTTCCCCCTCCTGCCCGACCCGGCGGATCCGATGACCCAGATCGGCGAGTACGCCGTGGGCTCCGGCTACGACTACTACGGGTCGCGGCGCGACGGCGCCATGGCCGAGTTCCTCCACGTGCCCGAGGCCAATCTGGTGCCGGTGGCGCGGGACGTGCCGCTGGTGCACGCCGCCATGGTGGAGCCCGCCGCGGTCGCCCTGCACGCCATGCTGAAGTTCCAGCTGCCCGCCCACGCCACCGCGCTGGTGATCGGGGCGGGGCCCATCGGGGCGCTGGCCGCCCAGTGGCTGCGCATCCTGGGCGCCGACGAGGTGTACGTGGCCGATGTGGACGAGCGCAAGCGCGCCGTCATGGCGGACCTCGGCTTCCCGGTGATCGACGCGTCCGCCGGGGACACGGTGGACACGGTCCGGGAGCTGACCGGCGGCCGGGGCGTGGACTGCGCGGTGGAGGCGAGCGGTCTGCCCGCCACCCTCGTCCAGGCCATCACCGCGGCGGCCCGGCTCGGCCAGGTCATGCTCCTGGGCGACATCTCCGGTGACCTCACCCTGCCGCGCGCCCTGGTCTCCTCGATCCTCCGCCGTGAGCTGCGCGTCTACGGCACCTGGAACTCCAGGATCACCCCGGCCGGGCGCAGTGAATGGGACATGGTGGTCCACCATCTGGGCCGCGACCTGAAGGTGGCGCCACTCATCAGCCACACCCCGAGCCTGGAGGAGGCACCGGCGATGTTCGCCGACATGCTGGAGCGCCGCACCTGGTACAACAAGGTCGTCTTCGCGGTCTCCGACCAGGCCCAGGCCGAGCTCATCCGGCCCGGTGTCGTCGGAGGTGCGGCATGAGGGCCGCCGTTCTGCGCCGACCGGGGGAGCTGGCGGTCGAGGACGTGCCCGAGCCCACCGTCGTCGGCGACGACCTGCTGGTGCGGGTCCGGGCGGCCTCCATCTGCGGCACCGACCTGCGCATCTTCAAGCACGGCCACTTCAAGATCCCGGACGGGCGACGCCGGGTGCTGGGCCACGAGGTGGCGGGGGACGTGGTGGCGGCCGGGCCGCGGGTGTCCGCGTTCCACCCGGGCATGCGGGTCACCGTCACCCCGAACGTGGGCTGTGGCCGCTGCGACATGTGCCGCCACGGCTACAACAACATGTGCCCGGACTACGAGGCGTTCGGCATCACCATCGACGGCGGCTTCCAGGAGCTGCTGCGGGTGCCCGGCTTCGCCCTCCAGCGCGGCAACGTCTTCGAGATACCCGATGGTGTCTCGTACGCCGAGGCGGCCCTGGTGGAGCCGTTCTCCTGCTGCTACAGCGGGCAGCGCGGGCTGCGGGTGGGCCCGGAGGACGTCGTGGTCATCACCGGCGCGGGCCCCATCGGCGCGTTCCACGTGCTGCTCGGCAAGCTCGCCGGGGCCCGGAAGGTGATCATCTCCAACCGCGGCCGCCCCCGTCTGGACGTCGCCGCCCGGCTGGGTGCCGATGTGTGTGTCGGGGTCCGCGAACAGGACCTGGCCGAGGTGGTGCGCGAGCACACCGGCGGCCGGGGCGCGGACGTGGTGATCACGGCCGTGTCCGACCCCCAGGTGCAGGCGCAGGCGGCCGAACTGCTCGCCCCGCACGGCCGGCTCAACTACTTCGCGGGCCTCGGCGCCGCGCGGACCATCCCGCTCGACACCAACGCGGTGCACTACAAGGGCCTCACCCTGACCGGGACGACCGGCTCCACCAACGGCGACTACGGCCGTTGTCTGCGGCTGGTCGGCGAGCGCCGCGTCGATCTGTCACCCCTGGTCAGTGAGGTGTTCCCACTGGAGAAGATCCACGATGCCTTCGGCTACGCGGCCTCCGGGGCCGGAATGAAGGCCATGGTCGCGCTTCACGGCGACCCCCACGCCACCACATCGGGCCCCGCGGTCCCGGCGGAAGACAGGTGACCCCATGACCCACCGCTATGTCATGGCCTTCGACGCCGGTACCACCAGCATCCGGGCCATCCTCTTCGACAAGGCGGGCGACATCGCCGCGGTCGCCAGCCAGGAGTTCCCGCAGATCTACCCCCAGCCCGGCTGGGTCGAGCACAACCCGCTCGACATCTGGAACACCCAGGTCACCGTCGCCAAACAGGTGCTGGCCCAGGCCGAGTGCGGCTCCGAGGACATCGCCGCCATCGGTGTCACCAACCAGCGCGAGACGGTGGTGATCTGGGACCGCGCCACCGGAGAGCCCGTGCACCACGCCATCGTGTGGCAGGACCGCCGCACCGCCGCGCTGTGCGAGGAGCTCAAGGCCCGCGGCCTGGAGGAGTACGTCAAGCGGACCACCGGGCTGATCATCGACGCCTACTTCTCCGCCACCAAGGTGAAGTGGATCCTCGACAACGTGCCCGGCGCACGGCAGCGCGCCGAGCGCGGCGAGCTCGCCTTCGGCACCGTCGACTCCTGGCTGATCTGGAACCTCACCGGCGGCGCCGCACACGTCACCGACTACACCAACGCCTCGCGCACCATGCTGTTCGACATCACCCGTCTTGACTGGGACCAGCGGCTGCTCGACGAGCTCGACATCCCCCGTGCGATCCTCCCCGAGGTGCGCCCCACCAGCGAGGTCTACGGCCACACCGAGGAGTCGGTGCTGCTCGGCGCCCGGATCCCGGTCGCCTCGGCCGTCGGCGACCAGCAGGGCGCGCTGTTCGGCCAGGCGTGCTTCGACCCGGGCTCGGTGAAGGCCACGTACGGCACCGGGGCCTCGCTGGTCCTCAACACCGGCGACAGCCCCGTCTTCAGCGGCAGCGGCATGCTCACCACCATCGCCTGGGGCGTGGACGGCGGCGTCGAGTACGCCCTGGAAGGGCTGATCTTCGTGGCCGCCGCCTCCATCCAGTGGCTGCGCGACGAGCTCCAGATCGTCTACGACGCCGAGGACACCGAGTACGCCGCCCTCAACGTCCCCGACACCAACGGCGTCTATGTCGTACCGGCCTTCGTGGGGCTCGCCGCCCCGTACTGGGACCAGTACGCGCGGGGCGCCATCCTCGGACTGACCCGCGGCGCCAGCCGCAAGCACGTCATCCGGGCCACGCTGGAGTCCATCGCCTACCAGATCCGCGACGTCATCACCTGTATGGAGGCCGACTCGGGCCTCACCACGCGGGAGATCAAGGTCGATGGCGGGGCCACCGCCAACAACTTCCTCATGCAGTTCCAGGCCGACATCCTCGACGTCCCCGTGCTGCGCCCCACCGTCATCGAGTCCTCGGCCCGTGGCGCGGCCTTCCTCGCCGGGCTCGCCACCGGGTTCTGGAAGGACCGGGACGAGCTGTCCGGCACCTTCCGGCTCGAGCGCCGCTTCGACTGCGCGATGGACCGGGCGCGGGCCGACCGGCTCTACGCGGGCTGGCAGAAGGCGGTGGGCTGCGCCCGGGACTGGGAGGAGCACTGACCCGGCCGCCCACCCGGCCCTCAACCCCGCACGGCCGCTCGAAGGAGAACTGACATGCCGCGGACGTATCACGCCGCCGCCAGCCCGACGATGTACTTCATCGGCGTCACCACCACCAAGTCCTCCATCATGAAGGTCTTCCCGGCGTGGGCGCGCGAGCTGAGCCTCGACGCCGTCATCGAGGGCATCGACCTCCCGCTGGACGACACCCCCGAGCACTACCGGGAGGTGGTCGACTTCATCAAGCACGACCCGCACTCGCTGGGCGCGCTGGTCACCACCCACAAGCTCAACCTCTACAAGGCCGCCCACGACCTGTTCGACGGCGTCGGCCACGAAACCGAGCTGCTGGACGAGGTCAGCAGCGTCTCCAAGCGCGGCGACCAGCTGTGGGGCCACGCCATGGACCCCGTCACCAGCGGCCTGGCCCTGGAGGCCATCGTGCCCGACGGCTACTGGTCCCGCACCGGGGGCGAGCTGCTGCTGCTCGGCGCGGGCGGCTCCTCGCTCGCCCTCACCCTGTACCTCCACAACCGCGCGGCGGCCGGTGGCGACGTCCCCTCCCGCATCGTGGTCACGGGCCGCCGCGAGGCCCGGCTGCGCGAGATGCGCGACGTCCACGAACGCCTCGGCTTCGCCATCCCCGTCGACTACCGGCTCGCCCCCGAGCCGGGCGACAACGACGCACAGCTGCGCACACTCCCGCCCGGCTCCGTCGTGGTCAACGCCACCGGACTCGGCAAGGACCGGCCCGGATCCCCGCTCACCGACGCCGCCCGGTTCCCCGCCGACGCCATCGCCTGGGACTTCAACTACCGCGGCGACCTGGTCTTCCTGGACCAGGCGCGGGCCCAGCGGGACGCCTCCGGGCTGGGCGTGGTCGACGGCTGGCTGTACTTCATCCACGGCTGGACCCGGGTCATCGCCGAGGTCTTCCACATCGACATCCCCACCCACGGCCCCGTCTTCGAGCGGCTGTCCCGCATCGCCCGCGACGTCACCAAGGAGCACGCATGAGCACCACCGCCCCCCGCCCCGCCGTCGTCACCGACTTCAGCCTCGTCACCGGACTCTCCCGGACCAGGAAGCCGCTCCAGCGCCGGATGTCCGCCATGGCCGGGATGTACGCCGACCAGCGGGCCGCGGAGCGCCTGGCCGAAGAGGACGTCCTGGTCTACGAGTTCTTCGACATGGGCGTCCCCCAGAGCTCCGGTGAGGTGGCCTACGGCACCAGCATCACCTACCCGGGCAAGGTCGGTGACGAGTACTTCATGACCAAGGGCCACTTCCACTCCGTGCTCGACACCGCCGAGATCTACTACTGCCTGCGCGGCCGGGGCCTGATGATGATGGAGAACCCCGAGGGCGATGTGCAGTGGCAGGAATTCACCCCCGGCCAGGGCGTCTACGTCCCCGGCCGGTACGCCCACCGCTCCATCAACACCTCGCCCGACGAGCCGCTGATCACCTTCTTCGCCTTCCCCGGCCACGCCGGACACGACTACGGCACCATCGAGTCCAAGGGCTTCCGCAAGATCGTGGTGGAGCGCGACGGCGCCCCGGCGGTCGTGGACAACCCGAAGTGGGCGCGGTGACGAACCGGATCGCCGTGACGCCACGCTCGCTCTCCCAGGGTGGCCACCCCGCGCTGGCCGCCCTGGAGGCGGCGGGCTACGACCTGCTGTTCCCGACCCCCGGCCGCCAGCCCACCCGCGAGGAGCAGCTGCGGTTCCTGCCCTCGTGCGTGGGCTATCTCGCCGGGGTCGAGCCGATCACCCGCGAGGTGCTGGCCGCGGCCCCCGGCCTCAGGGTCATCAGCCGCAACGGCGTCGGAGTCGACTCCGTCGACCTGACCGCCGCCGCCGAGCGGGGGGTGGCCGTCGAGACCGCGGCCGGGGCCAACGCGCAGGGCGTCGCCGAACTCGCCATCGCCCTCATGCTCGCCGGGCTGCGCCACATCCCGCCGCAGGACACCGCGCTCAAGGCCGGCCGCTGGCAGCGGATCGAAGGCCGGGAGGTGGCGGGGCGCACCCTCGGGGTCGTGGGGTGCGGGCAGATCGGCCGCAGGGTGGTCCGGCTCGGCCTCGGGCTCGGCATGTCCGTACGCGCCTTCGACGCCTTCCCCGACCCGGAGTTCACCCCCGCCGGGGACTTCTCGTACACCACGATGGAGGACCTGCTCGCCGGCGCGGACGCGGTGACCCTGCACTGCCCGCCCGCGGAGCGGCCACTGATCGACAAGGCCGCCCTCGCGGCCATGCGGCCCGGCGCCCATCTGGTCAACACCGCCCGCGCGAGCCTGGTGGACGACGGCGCGGTCCTCGACGCCCTCGAGGACGGCCGGCTCACCGGGTACGCCACCGATGTGTACGACCAGGAGCCGCCGGAGCCCCAGGAGCTGCTCCACCACCCGCGAGTGATCTCCACACCCCATATCGGGGGGTACACCGGGGAGAGTGTGGAGCGCGCCACCCGCGCGGCCGTGGAGAATCTGCTACGGGTACTTACCGTCCCTTCCTGAGACCACGGAGCGAGTCATGGCTGTCCCGGCGGACGAGGCCGGCAATGTGCTGCACCTCATCACCAGCAAGCTGCCCTACCTACCGGGCGCCCTGCGCCAGATCGGCGAGTATCTGCTGGCCCACCCCCGGCAGGCGCAGTCGATGACCATTTCGCAGCTGGCCTCGGCGTGCGGGGTGGCCGAGTCGACGGTCTCCCGGTTCGTCCGCGAGCTGGGCATGGACAGCTATCACTCGCTCCGCCTCAGCCTCGCCGAGGCCACCTTCGCCACCCGGTCGGCCGCCGCCGGCCGGGACGAGGAGTTCGTCTACGAGGGCATCCTCCGCGGCGACGAGCCCCCCGCCATCGTGGGCAAGATCGAGCGCAGCAGCCGTCAGACGCTGGCCCAGACCGCCAAGCAGGTCAGCGGCGACGCCATCAGCCGGGCCGTCGATCTGCTGCACGAAGCGGACGCGGTGGTGTTCTGCTGCATGGGCTCCTCCAGCATCGCCGCGGAGGAGGGGGTCATGCGGTTCACCCGCGCGGGCAAGAAGTGTCTGCTCTACCGCGACCAGAGCGTGCAGGTCATGCTGGCCACCATCCTGACGCCCCGGGACGTGCTCATCGGCATCAGCGACTCCGGCAAGTCCACCGCGATCGTGGACGCCATGCGGCTCGCCCGGCAGACCGGGGCCACCTCCATCGGCATCACCTCCGTCCAGGACAGCCCGCTGGCGGAGCTCAGCGATGTGCCGCTGTTCACCTCCAACGTCGCGGGGGAGGGGCTGTACGGGGAGTCCGTCACCTCGAAGTGGGGCCAGCTGCTGCTGATCGACATCCTCTACGCCACCTACGCCGCCCGCCACTTCGACGACACCCTCCACCACCTCAAGGAGACCTACGAGGCGGGCATCCGCCACTCCCGTTCCCCCGGAAGCCCGCCGGTGGAGGGCTGACCAGCGGGGCCGGTCACCTGGACACGATGTGCAGGACCGCCGTGCCGTCCGCCCCGGCGGCCATCAGGATCACCACGGCGCCCGGCTGAGCGGCCGGCCGCGTGGTGCTCACCCTTCCGCACACGTTGCTGCTGCCGTGGTCGCGCAGCACGGTGAGGCACCCCTGGCCGGGGCCGCTCGCCCCGCCCCGGGAGCGGTTGTTGCCCGACTTCACCGTGTATGTGACCTTGTTCGGACCGATCTCGTCCACGGTCAGCGTCGCCGGACCGGCCGGGCCCTTGAAGCGGACCGTCACCCGCTCGGACACCACGATCTCGCAGTCGCCGTCCGCGCAGGCGCCGACGTCACGCCCGTCCGCCGCCGACGCCGACGCCGACGGTTTCGCCGGGGCCCCGGGATCGCCGGAGGGGCTGCCCGAGGGCTGTGCGGAACGGGACTCCGACGGGTTCCCCCGGTGCGGGGGCGCCCCGTCGGTCGTGTCCGACCCGCCGCAACCGGCCACGGTCAGGGCGGTCAGCACCGCCATCATCACCGCCGCCGTACGACCTGATCCCGGCTGATGCGCTCGCGCCCCGCGCGTTCCACGTACCGATGTCATGGTGGTCATCATGACCGGTGTCCCGGCGTGCCAGGGTGCGACATTCCGTCACGGGGCCGGTCAGGGGGCGAGTTGGCGGCTGATGATGAGCCGCTGGATCTGGTTGGTGCCCTCGAAGATCTGCATGATCTTCGCTTCGCGCATATAGCGCTCCACGGGGAAGTCGCGGGTGTAGCCGTACCCGCCGAAGACCTGGACGGCGTCCGTGGTCACCTTCATGGCGGCGTCGGTCGCCGTCAGCTTGGCGACGCTGGCCTGACGGGTGTACGGGCGTCCGTGGTCACGGCGGCGGGCCGCGTCCAGATAGGTGGCGCGCGCGGAGTCGACCGCGGCGGCCATGTCGGCCAGCAGGAAGCCGAGCCCCTGGTGGTCGATGATCCTGCGGCCGAAGGCGGTGCGTTCATGGGCGTAGCCGACCGCGGCGTCCAGGGCGGCCTGGGCGAGCCCGGTGGCGCAGGCGGCGACGCCCAGCCGGCCGGAGTCCAGGGCTTGGAAGGCGATATGGAGCCCTTGGCCCTCGCCGCCGATGAGCCGGTCGGTTTCGAGGAGGGCATCGTCCCAGAAGGCGGAGGTGGTGGGGATGGCGTGCAGACCCATCTTCTCCTCGGGCCGGCCGAAGCTGAGGCCGTCGGTGTGGCCGGGCGCGAAGAAGCAGGAGATGCCGTCGCTGCCGGGGCCGGTGCGGGCGAACAGGGCGTAGAAGTCCGCCTTGCCGCCATGGGTGATCCACGCCTTGGCGCCGTTGATCCGGTAGCCGTCGGGGGCCTTCTCGGCGCGGCAGGTCAGGGCCGCCGCGTCGGATCCGGCCTGGGGCTCGGACAGGCTGTACCCGCCGATGAGCCGGCCGCCGAGGATGTCCTCCGCCCAGCGTTCGCGCTGCCCGGCGGTGCCGAACGTGAGCAGGGGGAAGGCCGCGAGGGTGTGGACGCTGGTGGCGATGGCGACGGCGGCCCAGCGCGCGGCCAGCTCCTCCAGCACCTGGAGGTAGACCTCGTAGGGCTGGCCGCCCCCGCCGAACTCCTCCGGGTAGGGCAGACCCAGCAGCCCGGCGTCGCCCAGCAGGCGGAACAGGCCCTCGGGGTAGGTCTCGGTGCGTTCGTGCTCGTCGACGCGGAGGGCGAGCTCCTTGTCGGCGATCTCGCGGACGAGGTCGAGCAGATCCTCGGCCTCACGGGTGGGAAGCAGACGGTCGACGGGCATGAGGGGCGCTCCTGTGCTGCGGACGGGGCGAGGCGGTGTGCCGAGGGCCGGGGTCAGACGGAGACGGCCGCGGGGGCGTCGGCGGTGGCGGTCAGATCGTCCAGGGCCGCGCGGGCCGTGGCGCGGAACTCCTCGACCCGGGCCAGCTTGATGTCCTCGTAGCCGCGGACGGCCTCGACGAGCCGCACCAGATCCTCCACGGCCGCGGCGTTGCCGGGCGTCAGCCGGGCCAGGGCGTCGCTGACCAGGCGCGGGTACTCCTCGATCAGCGCCCGCTCCTGGCGGCGGACCTCGGCGTATCCGAAGAGGTCCAGCCGGGTGCCCCGCAGCCGCCGCAGGGCGCGGAGGAGCGAGAAGAGGGCGGGGGCGGTGCGGCGGAGCCGGATCTTGCGCTTCATGCCCAGCGCGCGCAGCGCCGGAGGGTGCAGCAGGACGGACACGTCGGCATCGGCACCGAACTCGTCCGCGACCCTGGCCCGTTCCACGGTGTCCAGATGCAGCCGGGCCACCTCGTACTCGTCCTTGTAGGCCATGAGCTTGTGCAGCCCCTCGGCGTAGGCGACGGCGATGCGCTCGCCCGCCTCGTCACCGGCCCGCCGCCGGGCCGTCGCGGCCACCCGCTCCACCTCGGTGGCGTACCGCTCGGCGTAGGCCCGGTCCTGATAGGCGATCAGGTCGGCGGTGCGCAGGGCGACGGTGTCCTGGAGCGTTCCGGGCCCGGCGGCGGTGGCCGCGACGGTGCGCGCCTCGGGTGTGACCTCCAGGACCGGCCGCTCCGGTGCGGCCAGCGCACGCCGTACGGCCTCGGGGTCGAGGGCGGCGGCGCGCCCCCAGCGGAAGGCCGCGAGGTTCTTCTCCACGGCGGCGCCCAGGCGGATCGCGCCCTCGATGGCGTCTTCCGTCAGCGGGACGCAGCCGCGCTGGAAGGCGGCTCCCACGAGGAGCATATTGGTCGGCATGTGGTCGCCGAACAGGGCCTCGGCCATGCTCTGCGCGTCGAGGTAGAGGTTGTCCCCGGGGCGGGTGGCCGACTCGATCCGCTCCAGGGCGTCGTCCGGGGAGCCGGGCACGACGACCCGGTTGGTCACCATGGCCGCGGTGGGGACGATGGCGGAGTTGACGACGGCGATGGTGTGGCCGGGGCGGGCGATGCGCAGATTGGCGTCGGCGGCAGCCCCGAGCAGATCGAAGCCGATGAGCACGTCCGCGGTGGCGCGGGAGGCGCGCACGGCACCGGTGACCGGAGTGGCGGAGATCCGCACGTCACTGACGACGGGTCCGCCCTTCTGGGCCAGCCCCGTCTGTTCCAGTCCGGCCGCGTAGCGGCCGTCGAGATGGGCGGCCCGCTGGAGCATCTGTGAGACGGTCACGACGCCGGTGCCGCCGATGCCGGGCATCCGCAGCAGTGTGCTGTCCCCGGCCACCGCCGGAGTGGGCGCGGCCAGCGCAACGGGCGGCTGGGGGATCGCACGGGGCCGCTCGCCCTTCGCCTTCGCCTTTGCCTTCGTCTTCGCCTTCTTCGGCTCGACGAGGAGGAAGGAGGGGCAGTCGCCCTTCAGGCAGCTGAAGTCGGAGTTGCAGGACGCCTGGTGGATCCGGGTCTTGCGGCCGAAGGTGGTGTCCACGGGCTGCACCGACAGACACGTGGACACGTCCCCGCAGTCGCCGCAGCCCTCACAGACCCGCTCGTTGATGACCACCTTCTCGGCGGGGGTGGGCAGCTGACCGCGCTTGCGCAGCCGGCGCTCCTCCGCGGCGCAGCGGTCGTCATGGATGAGCACGGTCACGCCGTCGGTGGCGGCCAGCTCCTTCTCGGCCTCGGGCAGATCGTCGCGGTGGCGCACCGTGGCGATCGGGTCGAGGCGTACACCGCGGTAGTCGGCCGGTGCCGCGGTGGTCACCACGACCCTCCGCACACCCTCCAGGGCGAGCCAGCGGGTCAGCGCCGGGACGTCCAGCCGCCCCTCCGGCCGCTGACCGCCCGTCATCGCGACGGCGTCGTTGTAGAGGAGCTTGTACGTCATGGTCACGCCCGCGGCGACCGCCGCGCGGATGGCCAGGGAGCCGGAGTGGTGGAAGGTGCCGTCACCGAGGTTCTGCACGAAGTGCCGGTCGTCGGTGAACGGGGCCAGGCCGATCCACTGCGCGCCCTCGCCGCCCATCTGGGTCAGCCCGATCTGGTGGCCGCGGCCCGCGCCATCGAGGGCGATCATGGCGTGGCAGCCGATGCCCGCGCCGACGAGGGTGTCATCGGCGGTGCGGGTGGAGGTGTTGTGCGGGCAGCCGGAGCAGAAGTAGGGAGTGCGCGCCGACACGGTGGGCAGCGCGATCCGGGGCGCGGGCGGCGGTGCCAGCGAGGCCAGCCGGGCGGTCGCGGTCCGCGGCAGCCGGTCCTGGCCGATGCGCTGGGCCAGGGCCTTGGCCACGTCCTCGGCGCCGAGGGTGCCGCGGGCGGTGAGCAACGGACGGCCGTTCTCGCCGCGGCGGCCGACCACCACGGGCGCGTCGGCGCTGCCGTACAGGGCCGCCTTGAGGTGCCCTTCGAGGAAGGGCACCTTGTCCTCGACCACCAGGACCTGGTCCAGATCGCCGGTCATGGCCACCAGGTCCTCGTCGCAGAGGGGGAACGGCATCGCCAGCCGGATCAGCCGGATACCGAGGGCCTCCATGTCTGCCTCGCCGATACCGAGATCGGCCAGGGCGCGCCGCACCACGGCGTACGAAGTACCGGACGCCACCACGCCCAGGGTGGCGTGCGCGGCGCTGAAGGTGATGCGGTTCAGCCCGGCCTCGCGGGCGTAGGCGCGCGCCAGGTCCAGCCGGCGGGTGAGCATGTCGTGCTCGGCGTCCAGGGACGCGGGGCCGACCAGGGTGGGCGGCGCGCCGCGCGGGGCGGCGGGCGGGGCGGGGATGTCGGGCCGGAGCGCGTCCAGGTCGACGACCGCCGAGGCGTCCGCGATATCCGCGACGATCTTCAGCCCGGCCCAGAGGCCGGTGACCCGGGACAGGGCCACGGCGTGCAGCCCAAGTTCGAGGATCTCGGGTACGGAGCCGGGCGCGAGCAGGGGCATGGCCAGGCTCTGGCACATCGGCTCGCAGGAGCTGGGCACGGTCGAGGACTTGCTCCCGGGGTCGTCGCCGATCCAGGCCACCGCGCCGCCCAGCGCCGCCGTACCGGCCACCGTCCCGTGCCGCATCGCGTCGGCCGCGCGGTCGAGACCGGGGTTCTTGCCGTACCAGAACCCGGTCACCGCCTCGTGGCGGCGTCCGGGCACCTGTCCCAGCAGCTGTGTCCCGGCCACGGCGGTGGCGGCCAGCTCCTCGTTGAGCCCGGGCCGGAACACCACACCGGCGGGGTCGAGGAAGCGGCGTGCCCGGTCCAGCTCCAGATCGACTCCGCCCAGCGGTGAGCCCGGATAGCCGGAGACGAACGCGCGGGTGTCCAGGCCGCGCGCCTCGTCCAGCCTGCGCTGTTCGAGGGTGAGCCGGACCAGGGCCTGGATGCCGGAGATCAGCACACGGCCGCCGCGGGCCGTGTAGGGGTCGTCGAGCGAAACCGCGGCGGGGTCGGTGCTCACGTGAGCCTCCTCGGCGTATCTGGGGTCCGGCTCAAGGACAGCAACACCCACCGGAGGAGCACAAGTAACTTGCGGCCGATCCGGGAGAAGACGCAAACTGCCGAAGATATTCGCGGTGCCGACTAAAAGAGTTTGCGCGCGCTGTGGGGCCGCACGGGCGTGCGCGGCGCGGAGTGGAGGGCCGATGCCCGAGTTCGACGATGTGGACCGGCAGTTGCTGCGCATGCTGCGCGAGGACGGGCGGCGCACCTTCTCGGAGATGGCACCCGAGGTGGGACTGTCGGTGGCCGCGGTCAAGCGCCGGGTGGACCGGCTCAAGGACACCGGGGTGATCAAGGGCTTCACGGTGCAGATCGACCACACCAAGCTCGGCTGGGGCATCGAGGCGTTCGTGGAGCTGTCCTACACCGGTACGACACCGGTCGGGGAGATCGTCCGCACCTGCTACACGGTTCCCGAGGTGCAGGCCGTCTTCACCATCGCTGGTGACCCCGACGCGCTGGTGCACGTCCGGGTGCGGGACATCGAGCACCTTCAGCAGGTCATCGACGGTCTGCGGCGCGTCGGCCTGGTCACCGGAACCAAGACGCTGATGGTGCTGGGCTCGTGGACACGCCACGCCTGACCCAGGGGGTGCCCGACGGATCCTGACGCCTGCGGCGGGCCGCTCCCCTCCCCGCCCCTTCCCACAACGGGGGCTCCGTCCCAGACCCCTGGCCGGGGGCGAAGCCCCTGCCATGCGGCTCCGTCGCATGGTCCGCCGGACACTCCTAGGAGCGCTCGGGGCCCTCTTCTCCTTCATCCGCGGCGAGGTTCTTCTCGACCTTCGTGAGGATCCTGGCGAAGGCCTCGCGCTCCCCGTCGTCGAGCCCGTCCAGGATGTGCTCCTCCAGCCGCGCCCAGGTCTCCGCGACCTTGGGCCGCAGGGCGTAGCTCCGCTCCGAGGCCCGGACGAGCATGACGCGCCGGTCCTGCGGATCGCGGGCCCGGGTGACATGCCCGCCCTGCTCCAGCCGCCGCAGCATCAGCGTCACCGTCGACGGGTCCAGGTCGAGCGCCCTCGCCAGCTCCGACTGCCGGACCGGCCCCGCGTCCCACAGGGTCATCATCAGGAATTCCTGGCCGGAGCAGAGACCGGTCGGGCGCAGCAGCCTGCCCCCGGCGAGGCGGTGCAGGCGGGACACCCGCGCCAGGGTCTGACTGACGTGGCCGCCGGATCCGGCCTCCGTGGCGCCGGTGGGCCCGACCTCCGTCGCGCCGATGTGCGGGAGCTCTGTGGTCATGGGGCAAGGCTATCGTGGCCGACCAATCATTGGCCACCCAATGAATGGGTTATGGTGGCTCCGCCGCGAGGTCATTGGCTGCCCAATGATCCCGTTGCCGACTGTTGTGCGTCCTCGACCGTCATGCCCCATCGACCCCGGGAGCCGTTGTGTCCACACCCTTCGAGCCGATCGACCTTGCCGGGCTGCGGCTCCGCAATCGCCTGGTCATGCCCGCCATGGGCCGTGCCCGTGCCTTCGGGCCCGGCAATACGGCCACCGAATCCATGGCCACGTACTACGCACAGCGGGCCACGGCCGGGCTGATCATCACGGAGGGGTCACAGCCGTCCGTGGTCGGCCAGGGCTTCCCCCACACCCCGGGGCTGCACAGCGCCGAGCAGATCGCCGCCTGGCGCCGCGTCACCGACGCGGTGCACGCCGAGGGCGGGACGGTCTTCGCCCAGATCTCGCACGTCGGCAGGGTCGGCGACCCCGGCCTGCTGCCCGAGGGGCTGGTCCAGGTCGCCCCCTCGGCCGTCGCCGCACCCGGCAGGCTGTTCACCGTCGACGGGATGAAGGACTTCACCACCCCGCGCGAGCTGACCTCCCAGGAGGTGCGGGAGACGATCGCGGACTTCGCCCAGGCGGCACGCAACGCCGTCGAGGCGGGGTTCGACGGGGTCGAACTGCACGCCGCCTACGGCTACTTGATCCACCAGTTCCTGGCCCCCAGCTCCAATCTGCGCACCGATGAGTGGGGTGGATCGACCGAGGGCCGGATCCGGTTCGCGGTCGAGGTGGTCGCGGCCGTGTCGGCGGTCATCGGAGCGCGCCGCACGGGGATACGGATCTCGCCCGGGATCCGTTACAACGGCATCGAGGAGCCCGACCTCGAGGCCACCTACGTCCAGCTGATCCGTCGCCTGAACGGGACCGGCCCCGCCTATCTGCACCTGGTCGAGGACTCCCGCGAGCTGACCGGCATCCTCCGCAAGGAGTTCTCGGGAACCCTCATCCTCAACCCCGCGACGGACGGGTTCACCAGCGAGGAGGAGCTGGCGCTCATCGAGGACGGCACGGCCGACATGCTGTCCTTCGGGGCGCTCTTCCTCGCCAACCCGGACCTGCCGGCCCGGCTGCGCGCGGGCGGGCCGTACAACACACCGGACGGGACGACCTACTACGGCGGCACCGACAAGGGGTACATCGACTACCCGAAACTGAACGGCTGAGGGGGTGCGCGAGGCCGCTCAGGGCGTGTGGGTCACGGTGAACCGCTCGACGGCGTCCCGCAGTTCGCGCTCGCGCCGCGGGTCATAGGACTCCTCGGACGGGGTTGTACGCGATGGCGTCGAGCCCGGCCGGAAGCCTCCGTGCGTACTCGTGCACGAGGTGGATGGCGGCCAGCTTGCTCGTCGAGTACGCGGTGCGCCCGCCCGCCGTGCCGGACGGCTTGGCGAAGGCGCCCGGACGGGCCAGCACATCGGGGGAGTTCCAGACGGGCCCCGGCACCATGCCCATGTTGTGCTTGAAGTCCCCGAAGTGGGTGTCGCTGACGGTGATCACGATCCGGGCGGGCGCGGCGAAATGGTCCTGGAGCACCCGGACGAAGAGGTGGTTGGCCAGTACGTTGACGGCGAAGGTGGCCTCGTACCCGTCGGGGGACTCGGTCAGCGCGTTGGTCGCGCCCCGGGGCTGCGCCGCGAGGAGCTCGCCGAGCTGGCCGGGCTCTCCGTCCTTCGAAACCTCGATCGTGGCCGACCTCAAGGACGCCGTCTCCCGCTACCCCGCCGACGCGGGGCTGGCCCGTCTGGTGCGGGAACTACGGACGGGGTCCGAGGTCTTCGCCCATCACTGGGCCACCGCCGCCCAGCACACCTCCGACCGCAAGACGATCCGGCATCCGGAGATCGGCGACATCCTGCCCGACTGCGATGTGCTCATCGTCCCCGGCGCGGATCTGCGCATGGTCACCTACACGGCGGCGACCGGAAGCGGCGACGCGGGCAAGCTGGACCTGCTGCGCGTCACCGGCCCCGGCCGCTCTTCCGGGTCAGGACGCGGGCAGCTCACCGCGGACCGTACGGGCCGCGGTGACCAGATGCGCGAGTGAGGCGCGGGTCTCCGGCCAGCCGCGGGTCTTCAGGCCGCAGTCGGGGTTGACCCACAGCCGTTCGGCGGGGATGGCCCTCAGCCCGGTCCGCAGCAGTTCGGCGGCCTCCTCCGCGCTGGGCACGCGCGGGGAGTGGATGTCGTACACCCCGGGCCCGGCCTCGCGCGGATAGCCGTGGGCGGCGAGCTCGCGGGCCACCTGCATATGGGAGCGGGCGGCCTCCAGGCTGATGACGTCGGCGTCGAGGTCGTCGATCGCCTGGACGATGTCGCCGAACTCGGCGTAGCACATATGGGTGTGGATCTGGGTGTCGGGGCGCACGCCGCCGGTGGTGAGGCGGAAGGCCTCGGTTGCCCAGGCCAGGTAGGCGGGCCGGTCGGCGGTGCGCAGGGGCAGGGTCTCGCGCAGCGCGGGTTCGTCCACCTGGATGACCGAGGTTCCGGCCGCCTCCAGGTCGTTGACCTCGTCGCGCAGGGCGAGGGCGACGTGGCGGGCGGTGTCGCCGCGGGGCTGGTCGTCGCGGACGAAGGACCAGGCGAGCATGGTGACCGGGCCGGTGAGCATGCCCTTGACCGGGCGGTCGGTGAGGGACTGCGCGTAGCCCGTCCACCGCACGGTCATCGGCTCGGGGCGCGAGATGTCGCCGGCCAGGATCGGCGGGCGGACGTAGCGGGTGCCGTAGGACTGGACCCAGCCGTGCTGGGTGGCCAGGTAGCCGGTGAGCTGTTCGGCGAAGTACTGGACCATGTCGTTGCGCTCGGCCTCGCCGTGCACCAGCACATCCAGGCCGGTCTTCTCCTGGAAGGAGATCACCTCCTGGATCTCGGCCTTGACGCGCTCCTCGTAGCCGGCGGTGTCGATCCGGCCCCCGCGCAGGTCGGCGCGTGCTGTGCGCAGTTCGCCGGTCTGCGGGAAGGAGCCGATGGTGGTGGTCGGCAGCAGCGGCAGGCGGAGGTGGGCGCGCTGGGCCGCGGTGCGTTCGGCGTAGGGCTGGGAGCGGCGGCCGTCGGCCTCGGTGACCGCGGCGGCGCGGGCGCGGACGGCCGGGTCGCGGGTGATGGGGGAGCCCGCGCGGGAGGCGAGGTCGGCCCGGTTCGCGGCCAGTTCGGCGGTGATCGCGCCGGTGCCGCGGGCCAGGCCCTTGGCGAGGGTGGTGATCTCCGCGGTCTTCTGCCGGGCGAAGGCCAGCCAGCGCAGGATCTGCGGTTCGATGTCCCGCTCGGCCGTGGTGTCGAGGGGGACGTGCAGCAGCGAGCAGGAGGCGGCCACGTCGACCCGGTCCGCCAGGCCCAGCAGGGTGCCGAGCGTGGTCAGGGACTTCTCCAGGTCGTTGACCCAGATGTTGCGGCCGTTGACGACACCGGCGACCAGCCGCTTGCGGGGCAGCCCGCCGACGGCGGCCAGCGCGTCCAGATTCGCCGCCGCGGCCTCGGTGAAGTCCAGCGCCAGCCCCTCGACCGGGGCCTTGGCCAGCACCGGCAGCGCCTCGCCGAGGCGGTCGAAGTACGAGGCGACCAGCAGCCTCGGGCGGTCGGTGAGGGCGCCGAGGTCGCGGTAGGCGCGGCCGGCCGAGTTCAGCTCGGCCGGGGTGCGGTCCTGGACCAGCGCCGGCTCGTCCAGCTGCACCCACTCGGCACCGGCCGCCCGCAGATCGGCCAGGACCTCGGCGTACACCGGAAGGAGGCGGTCCAGGAGGGTGAGCGGCTCGAAGCCGGCGGGCGCGCCGGGCGCGGGCTTGGCGAGCAGGAGGTAGGTGACGGGGCCCACGAGGACCGGCCGCGCGGTCAGCCCGAGCGCGAGGGCCTCCTTGAGCTCGGCGACCTGCTTGGCGGAGTCGGCCGCGAACACCGTGTCCGGACCCAGCTCCGGGACCAGGTAGTGGTAGTTGGTGTCGAACCACTTGGTCATCTCCAGCGGCGCCACGTCCTGTGTGCCCCGGGCCATCGCGAAGTACCCCTCGAGCGGGTCGGCGGCGACGGCGTTCCGGTGGCGGTCGGGGATGGCGCCGACCATGACGGTGGTGTCCAGTACATGGTCGTAGTAGGAGAAGTCACCCGTCGGCACCTCGTGGATACCGGCGTCGGCGAGCTGCTGCCAGTTGCTCCGGCGCAGCTCGGCGGCGGTGACGCGGAGGGCGTCGGCGGTGACGCGGCCCTTCCAGTAGCCCTCGATCGCCTTCTTCAGTTCCCGGTTCGGGCCCTGGCGGGGGTAGCCGTACACGGTCGCCCGTGCCGCCGCGGCTGCGGACTTCGCTGTCACGGAGATCTCCTTCGCGAGATGGATCCCTGAGATCCCGGCGAGGGGAGGAGAGCGCGAAGGGTGACGGACCGGGCGGAAACGACCCCGCGCGGTACGGCACGGTCATCCGCCTGGTGTGTTCGCCGACCCGCCCTCGAGGTCACCGGGATGTCCGCGCACGGATGGTCCGTACACGGGCAGATGGCAGGTCTTCGGACTCACGGGCGCGCCCTCCCCAGGAGGACACCTACTGGCCGTCGCTTCCCAGACCCGGTACGTCGGACCCAGTGCGTATGACGGCGGTCGTTCCCGCTCACCGCTGCGGGGCAGTCCCGGATTCCCACCGGGTTCCCTCTTGCGACGCCTCCCGCCTGGCGGGCGGGGCGAACCAGCTGCACCAGCCAGCCTACGGCATGGGAAACCCCCGGCCGCGTCGGCCGGGGGTCCGTGCCTCACGGGTTCGCGGGGCGGGGGCTCAGCACGAGCTGGAGTCCGACTGGCTCCCCAGGCCGACCGGGACGGTGATGAAGGAGAACTGATTGCTGGCGCATACGCCGGGGAAGGTCGTGCTGCTGGTGTTGTTGACGGTGACATCGGGGTCGTCCTCCGCGACGGCACCGGTCGCGCCGACGGCGAGGGACGCTGCGGTGAGAGCAAGCGCAGAGAGGGCGGTCCGCATACGCATGGGAACTCCTTGCTGGGGATGAGCGGCCGGAAATGACCGGCTTCGCATGCATGGTGCCCCTTTGTCGGGCGGATTGCGGCCCAACGTCCCCCCAATGGGGTAACACGTCACCCGCTGTCACATCACCCGCCGCCGAGCCGTGCCTCGTCCGCCGTACCGCGGTGCGCAGTTCGGCCGGTGTCATGCCGTGCCGGGCGGCGTGCTCGGCCACCGACAGCGGCCGGAAGGCGTCCCGGGCCAGCGCCTGGAGCACCGGATGCCCGCCCGAGCTGATGACCACCGCCACATGGTGGTCCGGGCCGCTGCTGACGGCGGTGGCGCGGGGGGGTGCGCTCGACGCCGTCGATGAGCACCGTACGGACCGGCTCCCGCTGCCCGTACAGCACCGCCCCGCTCTCGCTGCCGTTCCGATTCCGGCCAGTGTGAGGGAATCGCCGGGTAATCGCGCGGCGCCATCGGCGCGCATGCCATGTTTTCGCGATTACCGGGCATTGCCCGTCCGCTCGTTAGAGTCGGCCCTCACTGCACTGCGGGCCGACCCTGCGAGGTTTACTGAGCGATGGCATATCCGATGGCCGGGGCCGATGGCGTACCCGCGAGACCGCATTTTCCCGAGGTCGAACTCGACGTCCTGGACTACTGGGCGAAGAACCACATCTTCCAGGAGACCGTGGACGCGCGAAAAGCCGAAAACGCCGAAGAATTCGTGTTCTACGACGGGCCGCCGTTCGCCAATGGCCTGCCGCACTACGGGCATCTGCTGGCCGGTTACGCGAAGGACGTGGTGCCGCGCTATCAGACCATGCGCGGCCGCAAGGTCGAACGGCGCTTCGGCTGGACCTCGCACGGGCTGCCCGCGGAACTCGACGCCGAAAAGCAACTCGGCATCACCGCCAAGTCCGATATCGAGCGCATGGGCGTCGAGCGGTTCAACGAGGTGTGCCGTACGACGGTGATGCGCTATACCGGCGAGTGGCGCGACTACGTCAATCGGCAGGCCCGCTGGGTCGATTTCGACGAATCCGTCAAGACCCATGACCTGGACTACATGGAGAGCGTCATGTGGGCGTTCAAGACCATGTGGGACAAGGGGCTGATCTATCAGGGACATTCGGTTTCCTGGTATTGCGCGCACTGCGAGACCCCGCTGGCCAACGCCGAGAGCAGCGGCCGTATCGACGGCAGCGACACCCACCGCGAGGTGCCGGGCACCACCGTGGTCGTGGGCGTGCCGCTGGACGGCGGCGAGCTGCTGCTGGTGGAGTCCGAGCAGCCCTGGGCGCTGCCGGGCGCCACGGCGGTGGCCGTGCACCCCGAGGCCGAGTACGCCGTGGTGGAGAGCGGCGGGCGGCGCCTGGTGGTGGCGGCCGACCGGCTCGACGCCCACGCCGAGCTGCTGGGTGGCGGCTCCGTGGTCGCCCGGCACAGTGGCGCCGAGCTGGCCGGCCGCCACTACACACCGCTGTTCGACTTCTCCGGCACCGCCGACGACAGCCACGTCGTGGTGGCGGAGCGCTTCGTGGACACCGACGAGGGCACCGGCGCGGTGGCCGTCACCCCGTGTTTCGACGAGCGGGACCACGCCCTCGCCACCGAGGAGGGCATCGGCCGGACGTACCCGGTAGACTCCGCCGGCCGCTACACCGACGAGGTGCCGCCGTGCGCCGGGGCCCCGGTGCTGGAGTCCACCGGAACCGTGCTCCGCCTGTTGGAGACGAGCGGCGCGCTGCTGAACAGCCGGCCGCACACCCGCTCCCGGCCGCACTGCTGGCGCTGCGGCAGCCAGTTGCTGCAACACGCCATCGCCACCTGGTTCGTCGCCGTCACCCGGCTCCGCACCCGGATGCTCGAACTCAACGAGCGGATCAGCTGGACCCCCGAGCACGTGCGCGACGGCCAGTTCGGCAACTGGGTGCGCGGCGCCAAGGACTGGAACATCTCCCGCAACCGCTACTGGGGCGCCCCCATCCCGGTGTGGGTGTCGGACGACCCGGCCCACCCCCGGGTCGATGTGTACGGCTCCCTGGACGAGATCGAGCGCGACTTCGGCGTACGGCCGGGCGATCTGCACCGTCCGTACATCGACGAGCTGACCCGCCCCAACCCCGACGACCCGTCGGGTCGGTCGGTGATGCTGCGGGTGCCCGAGGTGCTGGACTGCTGGTTCGAGACCGGCTCCATGCCGTTCGCGCAGGTGCACTACCCCTTCGAGAACGCCGAGTGGTTCGAGCGCCACTCCCCGGGCGACTTCGTGGTCGAGTACTACGCCCAGACCCGCGGCTGGTTCTACAACATGCACGTCATGTCGACCGCGCTGTTCGACCGCCCGGCCTTCGCCAACTGCACCGTGCTCGGTGTGGTGCTCGGCCACGACGGCCAGGCCATGTCCAAGGCGCGCAACAACTACCTGGACGTCAACGACGTCTTCGCCCGCGACGGCTCCGACGCCATGCGCTGGTTCCTCATGAGCTCACCCCTGCTGCGCGCCCGGGACCTCGAGGTCACCGAGGCCGGCAGCAGGGAGGCCCTGCGCCAGGTGCTGCTGCCGCTGTGGAACGCCTGGCACTTCCTGACCCTGTACGCGGGCGACACCGAGGGCCGCGTCCGCACGGACGCCGGCCATCCGCTGGACCGCTATCTGCTGGCCAAGACCCGTGACCTGGTCGAGCTGACCACCCGCGCGATGGACGACTACGACCTCTCGCGCGCCTGCTCCGCGCTGCGGGACCACCTCGATGTGCTGACCAACTGGTACATCCGCTGCTCCCGCGACCGGTTCACCGCCGGGGACCGCGCGGCCGTGGACACCCTGCACACCGCGCTCGAAGTGCTGTGCCGCCTGATGGCGCCGCTGCTGCCGCTCCTCACCGAGCGGATCTGGCGCGGGCTGACCGGCGGCCGGTCGGTGCACCTGACCACCTGGCCCTCGGCGGCGGAACTGCCGTCCGACCCGGAGCTGGTGCGGGTGATGGACCGGGTGCGCGAGGTCGCCTCGACCGCGCTCGGCCAGCGCAAGAGCCACCGGCTGCGGCTGCGGCTGCCCCTGGCGCGGCTGGTGATCGCCGACCCCGACGCCCCCGCGCTGGAGCCCTACACCGGGCTGCTGCGCGATCAGCTCAACGTCAAGGACGTGGCGCTCACCACCGATGTCTCCGCCCACGGCCGGATGCGGCTGACCGTCGACCCCCGCAAGTGCGGCCCCCGCCTCGGCGGGGCGGTGCAGGAGGTCATCCGCGCCGCCGCCACCGACGACTGGACCACGAACGGGGACGGAAACGTCGTGGCGGCGGGGCGGGAACTGCTCGCCGGGGAGTACGAGCTGCGGCTCGCCGCCGACGGACCGGGCGCCGTCGCCGCGCTGCCCGGCGGAGCGGGGCTGATCGTGCTCGATGTCGAGGTGACCGAGGAGCTGGCGGCCGAGGGCGCGGCACGCGACCTGGTGCGCGTGGTGCAGCAGGCACGCCGCGCGGCCGACCTCGACGTCTCCGACCGCATCGTGCTGAGCGTCGAGCTGCCCGACGAGGTGGCGGCACGGATCCGGGCCCATGACGCGCTGCTGACGGCCGAGACCCTGGCCGAGCGCCTGACGTACGGCCCCCTCGCGGACGCCGGTCACGAGGGCGTCATCGGCGACGGCACCGCGGTCCGGGTGCGCATCGACAGGCTCTGATCCGGCTCTGACCCGGCCCTGACACAGGAAGAGAGAACGGATGACCCGTCTAGAAGGGCTTGTGAGCGCACAGGCCAGGCGAACACCGGACGCGGACGCGGTCGTGTTCGGCCCGACCCGGCTGACCTATCGAGAGCTGGACGAACGGGCCGGCCGGCTGGCGCACGCGCTGCGCGCCGGCGGGCTGCGCCCGGACGACCGCGTGTGCGTACTGGCGCCCAAGGGCCCGGACGCGGTGGTGTATCTGCTCGGTGTGCTCAAGGCCGGTGGCGTCTGTGTGCCACTGGACACGGCGTCGCCCGCGGACCGGCTGGTGTCCATCGTCAACCAGACCGGGCCGTGCCGGATCCTCGCCGACCGGCGGCGGACCCCACTGGCCACCGAGGTGTCGGCCGCGGCGGCGCCCGGCGCGGTGGTGGGCCTGTGCCTGCCCGAGGGAGACGCCACGGGTCCCCTCCCCACGGTCACCGCGGCCGATGTCGCCTCCGCGCCCACGACCGCGCCGGAGCCGGTCAGTGGCGAATCCGGGGTGGCGTATGTGCTGTTCACCTCCGGCTCGGCGGGTGAGCCCAAGGGCGTACCGCTCACCCACGCCGCCATCATCCACTTCGTCACCTGGGCCAATGAACACTTCGGGCTCAGGTCCGACGACCGGATCTCCTGCCATCTCCAGCTGCACTTCGACGGTTCGCTGTGGGATGTGTACGGTCCGCTGATCTGCGGGGCCGAGCTGCACCTGGTGCCGCCGGAGGCGAGCCTGCTGCCCACCACGCTGGCCCGGTTCATCCGCGACGCACGGCTCACCCAGTGGCTTTCGGTGCCGTCCGTGCTCAGCGCGATGGCACGCCATGAGGTGGTGGAGAAGGACGACTTCCCGGAGCTGCGCCGGGTGTTGTGGGGCGGTGAGGTGTTCCCGCCCACGGATGTGGAGTACTGGATGCGGCGGCTGCCCCACGTCACCTTCACCGGCTTCTACGGCACCACCGAAACCACCATCGCCAGTTCGTACTACACCCTGACCGAGCTGCCCGACGAGGCGCTTCCGGTCGGCCGGGCCATCCCCGGCGAGTGGCTGGAGCCCGTCGACGACCAGCTGCGTCCGGTCGCCCCCGGTGAGGTGGGCGAGATGGTGATCGGCGGCGCGGGGGTCAGCCCAGGCTACTGGCGTGACCCCGAGCGCACCGCGGCCTCGTTCGTCGAGCTTCCCCCCGGCTCCGGTCGGCGCGCGTACCGCACCGGGGACCTCGGCAGCCGGGACGCGGACGGCCTGCTGCGCTTCCACGGCCGCGCCGACCGCCAGGTCAAGGTCAACGGCTACCGCGTGGAGCTGGACGAGGTGATGACCGAGCTGCACTCACTGCCGGAGATCGCCGCCGCGGCCGTGGTGGCGGCGCCGAGCCGCACCGGATCCCCGCTGATCTGCGCGGCCTACACCCTGACCGCCGGTGTCTCGCTGACCACGGCACAGGTGAAGGCCCGCCTCGGGAGCAAGGTGCCCGGGTACATGCTGCCCACGCGCTGGCTCGCGCTGGAGACGCTGCCCGTCAACGCCAACGGCAAGACCGACCTGCGCGCCCTCCAGCAGCGCTTCACCGCCGACGAGGCCGTCCCCGGCGGTGGTGGCGGCGCGTGACCGAGTTCTCCTTCACGGGCTGCACGGCCCGGGACCGGCTGGAGATCGCGGACTTCCAGGACTCGCTGTGGCGCGGCGGACGCCGCGCCAATCTGGCCTACCTGGACTGGAAGTACGCCACCAACCCCCACCTCGACGACCGCTACGTCACCCTCGCCCGCGAGGGAGACGAGCTGGTCGGCATGGTGGGGGTCTTCGGCGCGTGCTGGGAGGTGGCGGGGGAGCGGTTCATGCTGCCCTGTCTGACCGACACCGTGGTCGCCCCCCGCCACCAGGGCAGCCCGCTGTTCCGGATGCTCACCGACGAGGTGGTGGCACGGCTGCGCGCCGACGGCGTGCCCTGGCTGCTGGACTTCGGCGACCAGGGGGCCGGCCCCGCCATGCTGATGAACGGCTGGCGTCCGATCGGCCCCTGGGCGCAAGCGGTGGTCAAGCGCGAGAAGCCACTGGTGGCCGACCGGCCGTGGCACGAGCTGCCCGCCACACGGGGGGCCAGGTCCGGCCTGACGCTGCGTCCGGCGCCCGCCGTGGCCGCGGAGGCGATGGCGGGGCTGGTGGCCCGGCTACCGGGCGGCGAAGGCCCGCGCCCGGCCCGGGACGCCGCGTACTTCCGCTGGCGCGCCGCGAACCCACTGGCCCGCTACTTCCATCTGGTGGCCGGTGACGGACCGATCGAGGGCTATCTCATCGGGCACCGCTCGGGCGTCGACACCGACGACGGCGAGACCCCGACGACCATCGTGGACTGCGAGGCCACCTCCGACGAGGTGTTCGCGGACCTGGTGGAGGCCGCCCTGGCGTGGCTGCCGGGCGCCGAGGTGCTGATGTGGACCCGCGATCTGTCCGCGGTACGGGTGGCTGCGCTGCGCGCGCTCGGCGCCGAACTCGACGAGCCCACGGGCCTGTTCACCCGCGATATGTACCTCCCCGGTCTGATGGTCCGCGCGACCGGTGCCGAGCTGCCGCCCGCGCTGCGCCACCTCGACAAGCCGGACGGCTGGAACCTGAGCGGAGTGTCCGGCCGCGCCTGGCGCTGACACCGGCTGACCCGTCCCCACGGACGAAAGCGCCGCTCGCCCCCCCTTCCGGGAGGCGAGCGGCGCTTTCGTCGCAGCTCTACGGAGTGTCCCCCGCGCGGCAGGGGCTTCGCCCCCGGACCCTGGGGTGGCCCCGGACCCCGGGGTGGACCCGGGCCCCGGGGTGGACCCGGGCCCCGGGGTGGACCCGGGGCCTGGGGCGGAGCCCCGTCTTCCAGCCCCTCCGTGGCCCGCCGCAGGCGTCAGCGGCTGGGGCGCAGCTCGAAGAGCAGGCCGCCGGGCGGCCGGTTGAACTCCTGGACCGCCTCGCACTCCCAGCCCGAGGCGTCGAACGCGGCCATCCAGTCCGAACGCGTCGGCAGCGTCACGCCCATGAGCGCGTGGGCGAACTCGAAGCCCAGGGTGAAGATGGGCGTGTGCGGCCCGGGCGCCACCTCGCTGCGCACCACGTCGCACAGCAGGAACCGCTCCACATCGGGGAAGACCTCGCGGATCCGGCGCAGCACCGTCACACACTTGTCGTACGGCCAGAAGTCATGCCCCATGAACACGCAGGTGACCACGTCGATCCCGGCGAACTCGGGCAGCTGGGGCAGCGCGTGCACATCGCCGTGGTGCACCGAGATCCGGTCCGCGAGACCGGCCTCGGCCACGGAGGCCCCGGTCAGCTCCACGGCCGCGGGCGCGATGTCCACTCCCACGCCACGCACATCGGGGTGGTTGCCCGCGATGCGGATGAGCCGCTGGCCGGAGCCGCAGCCCAGGTCGCACACCGCGCGGGGCGGCTGGTCGGCCAGGATCTTGTCGAACCGCAGCTCGACCTCGACATCGCCGATCATCCGGGAGCTCACCGCGACGGCCCGCATGTCCCGGTGGTAGAACTCGCCCTCGCGGTTGCGCTCCAGCGCGACATGCGGCGCCCGGCTCGTCAGCTCGCCGTTGCCACCGGCCAGCCAGTAGAAGTAGCCACGGTCGAGGTAGGCCGCGTCGAAGCCCGGTCCCGGGCGGGCGGACCGCTCGTCCAGCACGACGATCCCGGCCCACTCCAGGGGCAGCAGGATGCCGCGGAGCACGGCGGGGTCGATCCGGTCGTCGCCCTCCTGACGGTCGTCGAACCGGATCTCGCCGCGGTCCTTGAGGTGGTCCAGCAGTCCGAGCTCCACGGCGGCCGACAGCGCGGAGACCGCCACGGACGCGGAGAACAGGGAGCCGGTGCTGGGAGTGGCGCTGGGAGTGGGGGTGAAGTGCGGTGTTGTCGTCATCACTGCTCCTTGGGTGGTGAGGGGGGTGTGCCGGCGGCCGATCACTTCTGCCCGAGGGGCTTGCGGGCGCGGTAGATGGTGCGGCAGGGGACGGGGGTCAGCGAGCACGAGCCCGAGTCGCATTTGACGTAACGCCGCTCGAAGTCGTGCTCGGCCGGGACGAGACCGGCGGCCTCCAGCGCCCCGGCCACCTCGGCGTCGTCGTACTCCCAGCTGCGCAGCGTCTGGTCCACCCGCTGGGCGGACACCCCGGTGCCGAAGACGCCGGAGACGCGCAGCATCCCGGTCCGCGTGCCGTCGTCCCAGACGCCGCGCTTGACGATGACCGCCTCGTCGTCGTCGGTCAGGGTGACGTTGTTCCAGTGGCGGAAGTGGGATCCGGCGTAGAGGTCGAAGACGAACTCCCCGCCGGGGAGCAACGCGTCGTGCACCGAGGTGAAGCACTGGGTCAGCTCCGCCACCGAGCCCAGGTGGTTGAGCGCCCCGTCCAGGCTCACGCAGGCGGCGGCCCGGCGCGGGACGCGGAAGCTCCGGGCGTCGGCCTCGACCAGCGTGAGTGTGCCGTTCTCCACGGCGGGGGCGAGCTTCTTGCGCGCGATGTCCAGCATGGCGCTCGACCCGTCCACGCCGGTGGCCCGCCAGCCCGCCGAGCAGAAGACCGACGCCGTGACGCCCGTGCCGCAGCACAGGTCGATCACCGAGCGCTCCGGCAGGCCCTGCCGGTCCAGGTGTTCGGCGAGCCGGGGCGAGAAGGCGTGGACCCATCCCGTGTACCGGCTGTCGAAGAAGGTCGCGAAGCCGTCGCTGTAGTAGTAGTTCGCCATGGTGAGCCTCCGTGGGCCGCGGTGTGGAAGGAAGGGGGACGGGGGCCGGTCGCTCAGCCGGCCGGGTGGGCGCGCAGCGCCGGGGCGACACGCCGGGCGAAGAGCTCGAGGGTCTGCCAGTCGACCGGTGGGCGGGCGCCGAGCAGGAAGTCGCGTACGCCCAGCTCCAGATAGGGCCGCAGCCGCTCCACGCACTGCTCGGGCGTGCCGAAGACCAGATACTCCGGCCACACCGGCGAATCGGGGCCCACCCGCTCCAGCAGCCGCTCCCTGCGCTCCAGCGCCTGCCGTTCGTCCTCGGCGAGGATCGCCCGGAACGTCACCGACTGGCGGACGGTCCCGGGGTCGCGGCCCACGACGGCGGCGTGTTCGGCAAGCTTCCGGACCTTGCGGCGGTAGGTGTCCGGGGTTTCGGCGAGGGTGTTCCAGATGTCTGCGTGTTCCGCGACGATCCGCAGCATCCGCCGCTCGCCCTCGCCACCGATGACCAGCGGCAGCCGCCGCTGGAGGGGCCGCGGCGCCAGATGGGCGTCCGCCAGCCGGAAGTGCTTCCCCGCGAAGGTGGCCGGTCCGCCGGTCCACAGCGCCCGGAGCACCTGGCATGCCTCGTCCAGCATGTCCAGCCGGGTCCCGGCGCCGGGGAAGTCGATGCCGTACTGGTCGTAGGCCAGGTCCGCACCGGCCGCGCCCATCCCGAACTCCAGCCGCCCGTCCGAGACATGGTCGATGGTGGCCGCGGTGGCGGCGGCCAGCGCCGGGTGCCGCCAGGTGACCGCCGAGACGAGCACGGCGCAGCGGATCCGGCTGGTGCGCGCCGCCAGCGCCGCGAGCAGCGACATGCCCTCGAAGCAGGGGCCCGCCGGGCCGCCCATGGGCGGACGGAAGTGGTCGAAGAGGGACACCCAGTCGTATCCGAGTTCCTCGGCCGTCTGCCACAGCTCCAGCGCCTCGGCGAAGGACGTGTACTGCTGGCCCGAGTGGACGCCCACCCGGACGGCGTCTCCGTGGATCCGCATGGTCAGCCGGCCTGCGGTGCGCACAGCGTGCGGACCGTATCGGTGAGGGTGCGGATGGTGCGGAACACCTCGGGACTGACCGCGTCGTCGGGGAACCGGAAGGAGAAGGTCTCCTCCAGGTCCACGATCAGTCCCGCCACGCCGAGCGAGCTCACCCCGAGGGACGACAGTTCGGCGTCCGGGTCCGGGGCGGTGGCCGGTGGCGGCGCCTCCGCGCGGCGCCGCACGGCCTCCGCCACGGAAGCCATGAGTGGGTCCATGTACGCGATACCTCCTGTGGATCGGGCCCGATGGGCGGGCGTCGGCTCAGTGGGCCGAGAAGTGGTGAACGGTGCGATGGCGGTAGGTCTCGCCGGGGTCGAGACGCACCGGGGGGTAGTCGGCGCGGTTGGGCGCGTCCGGCAGCGGGCCGGCCTCCAGACAGATGCCGGAGCGCCGCCGCCCCGCGAAGCCGTCGGCCGAGTACACCCCCACCGCGGGCTGGTCGGTGACCACGCGCATGGTGCGCCCCGAGGCGGGGTCGTGCAGCCGCGCCGCCCAGTCCGGGCCGTCCAGGACGAAGCAGTTGTCCAGCCGCCGGCCGCCGATCGGTTTGGGCTCGCGGTGGTCCAGCGGACTTCCGGTGAGGTCCGCCGGCGGCCCCGGGAGGGGGATCAGCTCGTCGTCGAAGACCACCGCGCGGCCGGCGTTGAGCGCGAGCAGATGGCCGTCGATCCGTCCGCCGCCGGCCAGGTTCCAGTACGCGTGGTTGGTGAGCCCCACGATGGTGCTGGCGGTGGTGGTGGCCCGGTAATCGAAGGTCAACGTCCCCTCGCCGGACACCTGGTAGCGGACCTCGGCGGACAGCGCGCCGGGGTAGCCCTGGTCGCCGTCCGGGCTGTCCAGGCACAGCCGCAGCGACAGCACACCGTCCGCGCGCTCCGCCTCCGCCCGCCACACATACCGGTCGAAGCCGAGGGCCCCGCCGTGGATGTGGTGGTCGCCGTCGTTGCGGTCGAGGTGGTGTGCCACGCCGTCGAGCCGGAACCGGCCGCCCGCCACACACCGGCAGTAACGGCCCACGGTGGAGCCGACATACGGATTGGCCGCCCGGTCCTGGTAGCCGTCGAGGTCCGGGAGGCGCACCACCACATTGCCGGTGCGGCCCTCCCGGTCGGGGACCAGGACCTCCACGAGCTGCGCCCCGTAGGTCCACACCACCACGGCCAGGCCCTCGCCGGTGTCCAGGGTGTAGGCGTCCACATCGGTCGGCCCCTGGCCGCGGTGGCCCGCGGTGGTGCCGACCCTCTCCCGCTGAATCGTCGCGCCCATCAGCCCTCCTGGTCCGGGCCGGAAACCGCGGTGCGGAGCGTCTTCTGAAGGTGGACGCGGCGGCTGCCGCCCTCGTCGCCGAGCGTGGGCCCGTACTGCCGGAACCCCAGGATGTCCAGCAGCGACCGGGTCTCCCGCAGATCCGGATTGGCCTCCGAGCGCAGTACGTCAGCACCGGCCCGCGCCGCCTCCTCGATGGCGTGGCGTACGCACCGCAGCCCCACCAGCGACCCGTCCGCGAGCCATTCGGGGGCCACCGCCAGCCGGGAGAGGTGGATCGGCCGGTCCGCGTGCGGGTACACCCCCTCGGCCACGGTGAACGGCCGGTCCCAGGTGAGGGTGAACATCCCGGCGGCGCACGCGCCGTGGCGCAGCAGCCGCACCGAGCCGGATCGCACCCGGGCCTCGGTGGTCTCCGGGCGGCGCCGGGGCGCGGGGGTGCCGGAGGCCGCCGCCTGGTGGGCGTCGCACGCGCACAGCAGCGCGTGCGCCTCCCGCGGGTCGCGGCTCACCTCCCACCGCCATCCGGCCGTCGTCGTCTCCTCGGCCAGGAGCCGGGTCTCCGCCATCGCTCAGCCCCTGCCCACGCGTACGGTCACGGTCTTGGGGCGCTGGTACTCGGTGAGCGCGAGCACGCTCATGTCCGTGCCGTGTCCCGAGCTGCCGCGTCCGCCGTGGGGGAGTTCCGCGGTCTGCTCCAGATGGCAGTTGACCCACACCTCCCCGGCGTTCAGCCCTCCGGCCAGCTCCAGGACCTCGTCCGTACGGGCGCCCCAGACGCTCGCGGCGAGGGCCTGCGGCACCGAGTTGGCCAGGGCCAGGGCCTCGGCGTGGCCGTCCGCCGCCTGCACGGTGAGCACCGGAGCGAACACCTCCGCCAGCACCGCCGGATCGTCCGGTGGCAGGTCGGCGAGGACACGGCCGGGCCGCCAGTGGCCGCCCTCCGCGCCCGGGGGCGGGGCCAGCGGGGCGATGTGCTCGATGCCCGCCGCGCTCCGGCCGACGATCCGGTCGTAACGGGCCGCCTGGTCCGCGTTGTTGAGCGGGCCGAAGTGGACACCCGCACGGCGGTCGGCCATCGCCTTGGCCAGCCCCTCGACGGTCTCCAGGTAGTTCTCCCGGAGGGTGATGACCCGGGCGGGCGCCGCGCAGCTCTGCCCGGCGTTGTAGGTGGCGGCCCGTACGAGCGCCTCATGGGTGTCCGGCGGCGCGTCGGGCAGCACCAGCGCCGGGCAGTTGCCGCCGAGCTCCAGGCTGACCCGGCGCAGACCGGCCCGGGCGACGACGTCGCGGCCGCCCGCCTCGCTGCCGGTGAACGCCACCGCGTCGATGTCGCTCTCCACCAGCAGCCGGCCGGTGTCGCGGTCGCCCGGCACGGTGAGCAGGACGCCGGGGCCCAGTGTGGTCGCCGCGTCCCGCGCCAGGAGCAGCGCGGTGTCCGGGGTGGTCAGCGCGGGCTTGAGGACCACCGTGTTGCCGGTGGCCAGCGCGGGCCCGATGCGCCACGCGGCCATCATCAGTGGGTAGTTCCAGGGGACGATCACCCCGATGACGCCCAGCGGCTCCCACCGGACCCAGCTCTCCCGGCCGGGCAGATGGTGTCCGCCCGCCGGGGAGATGCCCGCGCGCACCGCGCCCGCGTAGAAGCGCAGCAGATCGGCGCAGTTCCCGACCTCTCCGGCCGCCTCGGCGGCGGGCTTGCCGGTGCCCGCCCGCTCGGCCTCGGCGTACTCGGCGGACCGCTCCTCGATCAGATCGGCGAAGCGGAGCAGCCGCCGTGCCCGGTCGCGGGGCGCGAGTGAGGCCCAGGAGGCCGCGGCGGCGCGGGATTCGGCCACCGCGGCCGCCACCTCCGGCTCACCGCCCAGGGCGATCCGCCGTCGCTCGTGTCCGGTGCGCGGGTCGGTCAGCACCGTCTCGGCGGCGGCCGGGCCCCGCGCGGCGACGGCGGGGCCTGCGGGGCCTGCGGGGCCTTGTTTGGCGGCCACGAACGCGGCGATGCGTTCGACGGTGCGGAAGCTGTCCGGGGACAGGTCGGCGGCGGTCACACCGATGCCGAACTCCTTCTCCATCGCCACGAACAGATTCATGAAGCCGATGGAGTCGAGCAGACCGGTCTCGATCAGATCCGTCCCCGGTGGCGGCGGCTCGATCTGGAGGACCGCACACAGCAGGTCCGTGACGCGGGAGGTCATCCCGGAGTCGGTGTTCATGGGGTACTCCTGGGGCTGGGCGGGGAGGTTGCGGGGGCCGGGCGCGGATGGCCGGTGGCGCCGTCCCGGGCCGTGGCGGCCAGCCGGTCGGCGAGTTCCCGGCGCAGGACCTTGCCGGTGCGGGTCCTCGGGATGGCGTCGAACAGCTCCACCCGGCGCGGCAGCACCGCGGGCCGGAACGCCGCGGCCAGCGCGGGCAGCACATCGGGCGGGCCGTCGGCGCCGGGCGTCGGCACGACCGCCGCCACGATCTCCTCGCCCAGGAAGCGGTGCGGAAGCGCGGCACACGCGGCGTCCCGCACCCGGGGCACGGCGCGCAGCACCCGGTCCATCTCGTCGAGGGAGACGGTCTCGCCCCCGACCTTGGCGATGTTCTTACGGCGTCCGGTGACCACGACGAACGACTCCGGGCGGTCCGGGTCGGCCACCTCCGTCCCCAGATCCTGGGTGTGGAACCAGCCTCCCGCGAACGCCTCGTCGGTCGCGGCCGGGTTGGCCTCGTAGCGGGACATCACATTGTGGCCGCGCACACAGATCTCTCCCACCTGCCCGGGGGCCGCCCGCTCGCCCTCCGGGGTCAGCACCGCCACCTCGTTGCCGAACAGGGCCGTGCCGATCGTGGGGATGTCGGTGTCGAGCATCAGCCGCCGGTAGGTGTCCTCGGACAGATCGGCGGGGAGTGTGGTGGAGAAGTTCACCGTCTCGGTCAGCCCGTAGCCCTGGAGCACCCGGGCGCCGAACCGGTCCCGTACGGCCCGTGCGGTGCGGGTGGTCAGCGGTGCTGCGGCGGAGACGAAGTACCCGAAGTCAGCGGGGAGTTCGGGCGTCCGCCACGTCTCGAGCAGCGCCTCCAGCACACTGGGCACCACACTGGCGATCCGCGGCCGGAACCGCTGGAGCAGCCGGGGGTAGCGCAGCGGGTCGAAGCCGTCCGCGAGCAGCACATGGGCACCGGCCGCCAGGACGCCGAGGACGGTGAAGTGCAGACCGTTGACATGGTGGACGGGAAGGCAGCCCAGCAGCCGGTCACCGGGGCGCAGCCCGTGGTGGCGGCCGAGGGCCTCCGCGTTCACGGCCGCGTTGTAGTGGGACTGGGCCACCAGTTTGGACGCCGCGGTCGATCCCGAGGTGGCGAAGAACAGCGCGTCCTGATCCGGGTGGAGCTCCGGCTCCGCGGCGCCGCCCTCCGGCTCCTCCAGGGTCCGCGGATCGGGGAGTACGACCGCCTCCGGCAGCGCCTCGGCGGGCACCGACGGCGGCCGGAGCACCAGCCGGGCCCCTACGGCCTCGGTCTGCTGCCGTCGGCGGTCGGCCGGGTCCTGCGGGCCGAGCAGCAGCAGGGGACAGCCCGTCCGCAGCACCCCGAGGACGGCCACGATCGAGGCCGGGTCGTTGACCGGGGCCAGGGCCACGGTCCGGCCGGGCGCCACCCGGAGCTCGGTGCGCAGCCATCGGGCCACCCGCCGGCTCAGCCGGTCGGCCTCGCCGTAGCTGAGCGTGGTGAGCTCACCGTCGTCCGCCACGGTGGTCAGGAAGGGGTCCCCGCCCCGGGTCCTGGCGTGGTGCGCGAGCCGGGACACCAGGGTGGGGTGCGGGGTCAGCCGGTCCTCGAAGGGGATGCCGCGGTAGGTGTGGGCCAGTTCGGCGTCGGTGCGTGGCGCGGAGACCGCGCCGGTGGGAGATGGCGAGCCCATCGCTCACCCGAACCGGTGGGGGGAGTGGGTGCAGCCCTTCGCCGTGAGCTCCTCGCCGCTGGTGGCCCGGATGTCGCACAGCCGGCAGGTGATCTCCCCCAGCTCGCCCAGCAGCGCCGCGTACGCCGTCAGTTCCTGCCGGTCCGGGCTGTCGAGGCGGCGGTGCGGCGCGCCCACGGACAGGATCATGTGGTCGGTGACCGCGCCCACCGCGTGGGTGACGGCCCCCTGGACCATGTACACCTGACCGGGCCGGGTCCGCACGATCTCACCGGCCACCGCGATCGTCCCGGTGCCCGCGAGCACGAACAGCAGATGGTCCCCGGGGTGGGTGTGGGGCGCGAAACCGCTGCCCGCCGGGACATGCAGGATGTCGGCCCCCACATGCCCGCTGGACACCAGGGAGTGTCCGGTGGCGGCGGCCGTCTTCATCACCTTCGTCGGCCCCGGCTCGACCGTGATGCCGAGTTGCTGGGTCGAGCCGTCCAGGCCGAGGTCTTCGGCCCAGTCGCAGATCAGCAGCGGGCCGGGCGGGGTCTCGGGCGCCTCGGGGCGCTCCTCGGCGGGCAGCGCGTCGGCCTTGGCCCGGCCGAAGACCGAGAGCAGTTCGAGCGATTTCGCCTTGCGCTCGGCGGGGTCGAGGTCGTGCAACTCCTCCGTCAGCAGGGAGATGATCTGCTGGGTCGACAGGTCGGTGGACAGGTCGGTGGACAGGTCTTCCGTCGTGGTCCGGGTCACGGGGTCTCTCCGCGGTGTTGGGGGGTGGTCGGGGTCGGACGGGGCAGGTCGGCCAGGAACGGCGCCCGCCCCAGGTGTTGGGCCAGATGGCAGGAAAGAGGGGCGGCGAACACGTGGTAGAGGAGCGGCGAGAACTCCTCCCGTACGCGCCCGGTCACCGGCAGCGCGGCCCAGCCGTGCCGGGTGACGCCGGGGTCGTCCTCGGGCGCCACGGTGATGACGCGCCGTCCGAGCGCCGCCGCCCTCGCGGCGACTTCCGCGGCGTGCCCGTACGCGCGCCCCGGTGCGGCCACCACGATCACGGGCGTCCCGGGCGGGCGGGCGAACCGCTCGACATGGCACCACTCCTCCAGGTCCTGCCCGGTGGCGAAGACGCCGGAGGTCTCGATCACCTTGGCGGCCGCGAAGAGCGCGGTGCCGTGGGAGGGGCCGCTGCCGAGCACGCTCAGCACGGGCGCGTCGGCGATGCGCTCGGCGAGCTCGGGACACCGGGCCCGTGCCGCCCCGGCGGTCGCCTCGACCGGTCCGGCCAGCGCGGTCAGCTCGTCCCGCAGGGCGTCCGCCTCCTGCCCGGTCAGGCGGCCGCGCAACGCGCCGAGACGGATGGCTATCAGCAGCAGGCCCAGCACACTGGCCTGGTAGGTGCGCACACCCGGCGACCGCTCGGTGTCCGGCAGGGCGACCAGGAGGGCGTCATCGGCCGCCCGCGCCACCGGGCTGTCCGGCGTTCCGGTGACCGCGATGGCATGCGCCCCGCTCTCCCGGGCCCGTTCGGCCGACCGCACGACGAGCGGGGTACGGCCCGACGCGGAGACCGCGAGCGTGAGTTCGTCACGCGGCGGGCGGCCACCACCGAGTCCGGGGTGGTCGTACTCCACGAACCGCAGCGCGTTCACCGGGCGGCAGTCCACCCCGGCCAGCGTGGCGAAGGCCATCCGCACGGCGCAGGCGGCGTGGTAGGAGTCGCCGTCGCCCACGATGCTGACGGTGTCCACCGCCGCCCACCGCGCGGGCAGCAGGGTACGCACCCGCTCGTCGAAGGGCCCGGTGCGCCCGCGGAGGTCCCCGGCGAGGGCATCGACCTGGCGCAGCATCACGGCCGGGTCCAGGGGCGGTGGTGGCGCCTGGATTCCGGCTCCGGCCCGCGGGTCGGGATCGCGTCGGCCGGTCACCGCTCGAGCCTCCGTACGATGTCCACGTACTCCGCCACCCGGTCGCGGTCGACCTCGCCACCCCACCCGTCGCGCTCCAGGCAGGTGCCCACGAACGCCCCGTCCGCCGCGGCCATCAGCCGTGCGGCGTTCTCGTGGCGGGTGTGTCCGGCGAGGATCACGGGCAGCTCGGGGGCTGCCTCGCGGACCGAGGCGATCATCCCCAGCGCGGTGTCCTCGTCCGGGTGGCACAGCGACACCGCGTCGGCACCGACGGCCTTCGCCGCGCGCGCCACCTCCGCCGTGGTCTTCTGCCCGTCGGGCCACCGGAAGTGCATCGAGTCGACCTCGGCGATGATTCTGACGTCTTCGGCACCGATCCGGCGGCGGTAGTCCATCACCGCCAGCGGATCGGCCCGCACCATGCCGTGTGCGGTGAGGGTCTGCCCCACCAGGGCGCCCGCGCGGATGTAGCCGCCGCCCGCCACCTTCGCCACCGCCAGGGATGCCTTGAGGGCGTTGCGCATCAGCTGCACACCGATGTGGAACCGTTCGCCGGTCGCCTCGGCCACCGCACGTGTGATCAGGCCCATCGCCACCGTGCGCGCCGGGTCGGACTCCTCGTCGACGGTGTACACCCGGTCCACGGTCTGGATCAGGCACCCGTCCGCCCCGCCCTCGTACAGCGCCCGCGCCGATCGCACGGCGGTGTCGAGAATCCGGGCGAAGGAACCCTCCTCGTGGAAGGGGGTGCCGGGCAGCGGTGACAGGTGCACCATGCCGAGGACCAGCTTGCGGCCGCCCGCGGTCAGCCATCCGTCCATGGGTCAGCCTCCGTGTCCGGGGGCGGCGTGGATACGCAGCCGGTCGAGGGCGGGGGCGAGCTCGTCCCACGGGCGGGACGTGGTGACGCGCACGACGCCGCCGGAGAGGCAGAAGGTGAGGATCCCGGGGAACACCGAGACGCCGGTCTCCCGCAGGACATCGCGGAAACACCGGTAGGAGTCGTCCCAACCGGGCAGCTCCACGGCGGTGTTGATGGAGAAGCGCGGCGGAAGCACCCGGCCGGGGATCTCCGTCAGCCGTACGGTGGCCGCGTCCCGCAGGACGGTCAGGTCCTCGGCCCGGCGCAGCCGCTCGACGCGATAGCCGCGGTAGGCGTTCCGCAGCCGTTCCAGATCGATGTCGTACGAGGACTCGAACTCCTTGGCCTCGGCCGGACCCGGTGTTTCGACGCCCGTGATGTGCCACCGCTCCAGGCGGGCGAGCACCTCGATGACCGTGTAGAAGAACGAGGGCGGGCCGCCGAAGGAGGACGACGCGTACTCGTAGTACTCGTCGATGAACGCCGGATCGGCCAGGAACCACCCGGCCTTCAGCCCGGGCGCCGACCAGGTCTTGGAGAGGCTGGACACCCGCACCACCTGGGGCGCCGCACGGTCCGCCGACCGCTTCTCGTACTCCCCGAGCCACTCGTGGCACTCGTCCAGCACGATCACCGTGGAGGGCGAGGCGGCGCGGATCAGCCGGACGAGATCGGCCTCGGCCACGGCGGCGCCGGTCGGATTGCCCACCGTCTGGAGCATCACCAGCGGGGTGTCCGGGGTGAGCGCGGCGATGAGCGGCTCGAGGGAGGTCTGGCCGCCCTCGGAGGCCAGGGGCACCAGCCGCACTTCATGCCTGCGGGCTATCGTCTCCACCAGCGGCGGGTAGTTGGGGATCGCGCACAGCGCCGGTGCGGTGGGCCGCGCGCCGCCGTGCAGCACGAAGTCGGCGAGCGTGCTGATGGCGAAGGTGCCGCCCATGGTGATGGCCACGTTCTCGGTGCCGTAGCGCGCCCCCTCGATGCGGGCGTTCTCGTACGCGGCGATCGCCTCGCGCGCCGGGACCCGGCCGCGTGAGTCGGAGTAGCCGTACCAGTCCCGGTCGAGGGCGTAGCGGACGCACTCCTTCAGGCTCTGCGGCAGCCCCCACCGCTCCTCGTCGATCGACCCGCTGGAGAGGATGTAGCGGGCGCTGTCCCGCAGTTCGCCGTAGAGGTCGTCACGGAAGAACCAGTTGAACAGCTCCTTGACGAAGCGGACGGTGGCGCGGGACGAGAGCACCTCCTCGGCCTCCACGGACCGGCGCGGCCTGCTGGCACGCCAGGTCTCGGCGAGCGCCGGGCGCAGGGCGTTGCCACCGAGCTCGTGCTCGATCCGTCCCAGCCACAGGTCCCGCAGCTCCAGCGGGTCGTGGGGGTCGCGGGCCCGGGCGTAGACCTCCAGGACACGGTGGTCGACACCGGGTGTGAAGACATCGCGGATGCCGCCGGGACGCGGTGGGCGCGCCGCGGTCTCGCGCGCGTCCGGCGGGGCGTGACACGGACGCGGAGACGGTACGGATTCGAAGAGTTTCATGCGTTTCCCCGAGTGGGCCGCCCCTGTGGGCGAGCGTGAACGGATGGCATGGGCAGGCCCTACACGACGCGCAGGCGCTTGAGGTGCCGCAGCCGCGCCTCGGGCGTGGCCGAACCGCTGGTTCTCCCGTGGAAGAAGTAGGTGTTGTCGATGACGACGAGCAGCCCGCGCCGCCACTGGAGCCCCTGCGCGTGCTCGGGCGCGTACATGGCCGCCAGCAGCTCGCGGAGCGCGTCGCCCACGGCCGTGGCCTCCTCCTCCGGTCCCTCGTACGACCACCGGAGCTCATCGGCGAGGAAGTCACGGAAGGAGAACACCCAGCGGTCCCCGACCTGCCGGGCGATCGTGGGCACGCCGGTGCGGTCGCGGTATCGGGTGCGGGAGAGCACGGCCAGCGTCTCCGGGGACAGCCGGCGCGCCACCTCCCGCATCGGCACGAGCACCGTCCTGGCACCCTGCGCCGCGTCCCCGGGGGCGAGGCACATCAGCACGATGTAGCGCGGCTGGGTGTCGACGGGGGCGCCACTGCTCTCGGTGTGCAGCGAGAGGGGGTTGACGGCGAAGGGCTGCAAGGACACGTCGTCGGTGCGGGCGTGCTCACTGCGCAGATTGAGGATCACCTCCCGCTCCACGTACGGCGCGACGGCCGGGTCCCGTTCGGGCATGGCCGTGCCCAGGAACGGGCCGAGCGCGGTGAACCGGTCGTCGGTCAGGGGCTCGTCGAGCTGGATCGCGGCCAGGCCACGGCTCCAGAGCTGCTCGGACACCTCCTCGTGGAGGGCGTCGTGCGGCCCGGCCGCCAGATCCGGCCGGGGGCGGCCGGTGACATCGGCCAGCGGGACGCCGTTCCCCAGCAGCCGCTCGCGCGGTGCGAGATGCGGATCGGTTGGGCCGGCCAGGAAGGTGCCGTGGGCGGGCCCGTCCCCGGCGCTCCGCACCGGGGGCCGGACGGGGGAGAGGGCGGATCGATGTTCCATCGCAGTGCTCCTTGGGGGGTCAGCCGCTGTGGGCGAGCCGCGGGGCGCGGGTGCGCTCGGCCCAGCCGACGACCGGCTTCATGGCCAGTCCGGCGAGGATGAACAGGCCGCCGAGCAGCAGCCAGCCGAGGGCACCGCCCTGGAGGACGGTGGCGGTGAGAAAGGTGGGCGCGATCATGGCGGATGCCGCGTAGCCGGAGAAGAAGAACCCCTGGTACTGCCCCTGCTTGTCGGCCGGCGCGAGGTCGAACCCGATGACCCAGGCCCCGGCCGACAGCACCATCTCCCCGTACACATGCACCGCGCCGGCCAGCAGCAGGAAGGCCACGGCCATGGCCATGCCGTCCGCCGACGAGGCCGCGAACAGCCCACACGCGGCGCACAGGACGAAACCGGCCTGCCGGACGGCCCGTACGGCGAGCGGAAGTTCGGACACCCGCTTGGCGATCCGCACCTGGAACGCCACCACGTTCGCCGTGTTGAGCAGGAACAGGGCCGTCACCATCCAGCGAGGCGCGTCCGTATGACCGGCGATCCACAGCGGCACCACGATCTCCAGCAGCACCGCGTGCAGGGACAGCACCGCGCTCAAGGCGGTGACCAGGGCGAAGGGCCGGTCGCGCAACACGGCGAGCCGGGGCTGTCCGGCGCCGCCCTCCGCGGCGGCCACCGGCGCCACCTTCGGCAGGGCGGTCAGCACGGCCGCGGCCACCAGGAAGGAGAGCGCGTCCAGCACCAGGACGGTACGGAACGCGGCGGGCGAGTCCAACTGGAGCGCTATGCCCGCGAATCCGGCGCCCACCGCCACGCCCACATTGGTGATCGCGCGCAGATAGGCCCGGGTCTCCACCAGGTCTGCACCGCGCAGGGTGCCCGCCACGGCCGTCTGGAGGGCCGCCCGGCCGCCGCGCTCCAGCACCACGAACAGACACGCCGACACGGTGAATTGGGCGAAGGAACCGACGGCGAGGTATCCGGCGGCCGCCAGTCCGTTGAGGGCGATCAGCAGCGCCGCCGTTTCGCGCCCACCGTGGCGGTCGGCCAGATGCCCCAGCGGAACTCCGGCGAACAGCCCCACCGCTCCGGCAATGGTCAGCCCGAGTCCCAATTGGGGCACGGAAATTCCGACCACCGTGGTGAAATACAGCGCCGAACACGTCATGAAGGCGCCCTGCCCCATGGTGAGGAAGAGGGTCGCCAAGGCCAGAACGCGTCCCGGCCCCGAAGCGGGGAGAAGTCGATTCAGCACGCGGACAACTGTAGGGATCGGGCGGAATTCGCCGGGAACTGTGAAAACGGCGGCAGCGGTTGGGGAAATGACCGCGCGATGACCGGAGCTTTCCCCGGGGCGTCGGCCCGCGGGCCCGCCGGGGCCCGGGCGGAGCCGGGCCGGTCCCGGGCTTTCCCGCTGGTGCGGCGGCCCGGTTGTTGTATGTTGCCTGCTGCCGCATGCCGAGGAAGCGGAGTGGGAGGCTCATGGGGTACACGCGTGGACGCCGCGTCACACACTGTTCCTACTGCGGTACCGCCTTCGCCGAGGGGGCCGGCTGGCCGCGGGACTGCTCCGGCTGCGGTGAGACCCAATGGCGCAACCCACTGCCCGCGGCGGTGGTCCTACAGCCCGTGGCAACGTTGTCAGGCAGGCTCGGGGTGGTCGTGGTGCGCCGGGCCATCGAGCCCGCCCTGGGGCGGCTGGCGCTGCCCGGCGGCTATGTGGAGGTCGGCGAGACCTGGCGGGAGGGCGCCGTGCGGGAACTGCGGGAGGAGACCGGCCTCGAGGCCGATCCGGGGCGGGTCCGCCTCTTCGACGTGCACTCCACCCGCGACACCCTCGAGGTCTTCGCCCTGCTGCCGGTGCGTGACGCCGCGACCCTGCCCGAGGCCGTGCCGATGCCCGAGACGGCCGGATGGCAGGTCCTCGACGCACCCGCCACGCTGGCCTTCGACGGACATACGACGGCCGTGGCCGCACTCCTGGGGACGGCCTCGCACGCCGGGGCGGGGCCCGAGTGAACCCGCCCGCGGCGATGGACGTCTGTCCCACCAGAGCGCTTCTGACCGGCCCAGTGGGAGAAGAGAAAAGAAACCGAAATGCTCCAGAGACACCGGCTGCCCGATGTCGGATTCCCGTCCGATGGCTCGTCGACAAGACTCCTCGGCGGACGCGGGGAGAGCCTGTGAAGCTGCCCCTCCAGCGGGCCGCTTGCGGCTCCTCCTATGTGAGCGACACCGAAGTCGCGGTGTATTCCTGCATACTGCGATTCCAGCAGGTGACCAGGAAATTCCTGTGCACCTTATCCGAGCTGGAAATCTCCGGGGAAGAGCTTGACGCGGCGGTCGACCGGCTGGAGGAACTGGGGCTGTTGCGCTCCCATTCGAAGGACCCGTCGCTGCTGGTGCCCGTCGACCCCGACCTGGCCGCGGCCGCGCTCACCGCCCCGATTCAGGAGTCCCTCCAGGAGCGGCGGCGCCAACTCGACCAGATCAGCGTCGAGTTCGGCCAGCTGCGGGCCCACTTCCTGGAAGGGAGGCGCCGTCACGCCGCCGGGAGCATCGAGGTGGTCGGCCATCTGGACGAGGTGCGCGCCGCCCTGAACCGCGCCTCCAACGAGTGCCAGGAGGAGGTGCTGAGCAGCCAGCCCGGCGGCGGACGGGCGCCGGAGGTGCTGGAGGAGGCGATCAGCCGGGACACGGCGTTGCTCGCCCGGGGGGTGCGGATGCGCACCCTCTACAACCACACGGCCCGGTTCAACGCGCCGAGCCAGGCGTACGTGGCCGTCATGTCCGGCCTGGGCGCCGAATACCGCACCGTCCACGATCCCTTCGGCCGCCTGATCGTCTTCGACCGGGACCTGGCGTTCATCCCCGACGGGGACGGGAGCCTGGGGGCGGTGATCGTGCGCGAGCCGTCCGTCGTGAGCTATCTCTGCTCGGTCTTCGAGAACGCCTGGGCCCATGCCCGACCCTTCTCCGACGCCGCCGTCGACGGTCTGGAATCCGTGGCGAAGGAGCTGGACGGAACGATCCTTCGCCTGCTGGCGGCGGGCTACAAGGACGAGGCGATCGGCCGCAGACTGGGGATGTCGCTGCGCACCACGCGCAAGCACGTCGCCGACATCATGGACACCCTCGGCGCGGTGAGCCGGTTCCAGGCCGGAGTCCTCGCCGCCCGCGCCGGTCTGCTGGACCACGACGAGAGCGAACCGGACACCGGGGTCGGCGAGGCCGCCGCCCGGTAATCGGCGCCCGTCCGGCAGTGGGCGGGGAGGTGAGGCCGCGACGGTGGTACGCCGTCGCGGCCTCACGCGTTCTGGCCGAATGTGTTTGTCACGCCGGTGCGGGACCGCCCGTACGGGACTGGCACACCGGGTCGTCGGCGGGCGAGGATGGGCAGCCGCCTGCGCGGGGGGTTCCGTGGACGACACTTCCGGCGGCCCATTCGAGAGCGAAGGGCAAGGGTGTCCGATACCGACTGGGAACTCTTCCTCCGTGACCTGGCGCTGTGCCTGTCCACGTACCAGGACAGGGGCCCCGCGGTGGTCTGGCCCGAGCGCGCCCACAGCGTCCTCCCGAGCCTTGGCGGGACGTACGGCGGGGAAGTGGCGGACACGGAGTGGCGGCCCGCGCCCCTCGGCGCGCGCGCCCGCCAACTGGCCGCCGATCTGGGCCATGTCATGGGCTACCCCGTCGAGGCGTACGAACGGCTGCTGCCGGCCGGGACGGCGCTCCCCCTCGGGTGCGTCGGCGTCGACGTCCTGCTCTTCCCGCTGAGCGGCGGAGCGCGCTGCCGGGTCGAGGGCCCGGGCCCCGCGGGCCCTCGGAGCGGGGGAGTCGAACTGCGGTTGCGCGCCGGAGAGATGGTCTTCGTGCCCGCCCGCCATTCCTGCACGCTCTCCGAAGCCTGGACGCCGTGCCGACTGTTGCTGTTGGTGCTCCACGCCACACCATGATGGGACGACGCCGGACGACCGAATAGTCTGGTTCGTCACCTTGTGTTCCCCCCTCGTTTTGTTGCCGGGCACCTTGGTGAGCGGCGGAACGCGTGGTGCGCGGGCCGGGGTCGAGCCATGATCGATCCATTCGAGCCCAGGGCCGATTCCCACACCGGATCTCTTCCACCGGAGGCCAGAATGCGTACGTTGCTCCTCACCGCCGTCATGACCGCGATCGCCGCACCGGCCCTCTCGCTCTTCGTGAGCACGGCCGCACACGACCGAGCCGGCACCGGCACCCGCGGCCTTCACCCGCTCGCCGTCGCCATGGACGCCACGCCCCTGGCGACGGACGGCGCCAAGTCGCCGGGCGAGGACGACACCGGCTGGGGCCTGTACGGCAAGGCTCTGCCGTCGGGCCGATGACGGCCGGACGGCCCGGCCGTCAACCGCTGGACTTACTCAGCGACCGCGAACGCGAGGTGCTGGACCGCGTTCTGGAAGGGCACACCTACCCCTCCGTGGCGCGCGCTCTGGGTCTCAGCCCGCACACCGTCGACACGTATATGCGACGCATCCGTGCCAAGACGGGGGTCACCCATCGCCTGCAACTGCTGCGGCTCGCGATGGCCGACGCCCTGGAGACGGGCTCGGCGGCCACAAGGAACGCCGGGGCCACAAGGAACGCGGGGGACGCAAGGAACGCGGTGGGCGCAAGAAACACGCGGGACGCAAACAAAACGGGGGACACACGGGGACACGCGCATCCAGACAGAAGGTGAGGTTCCGTGGACTTCCACTTGCTCGGCCCCCTCGAGGTGCTCGATGGCGGAGCGCCGGTGCCGCTGGGCGGAGTGATCAAGCGTGGGGCGCTCGCCCATCTGCTCATCCACGCCAACAGCGTGGTGGCCACGAGCAGGTTACTGGCCGCCCTGTGGCCCGGCGACACCCCGCTCACCGCCCGGAAGATGCTCCAGAACGCGGTCCGGGACCTGCGCCGGACCCTGTCCTGCGAACCCGGCTCCGAGGGGCGGGCCACGCTGGTCACCGACGCCCCGGGGTACCGGCTGCGGGTGGACCCCGACGCCGTCGATCTGCTTCGCTTCCGGCGCGCGGTGGAGCGCGGAAGGGCCGAGGTGGCCGCCGGCTCCCATGAGTCGGCCGCGCGGGTGCTGCGGGAGGCCCTGGGGCTGTGGCGGGGGCCCGCACTCGCGGACCTCGTCGAGGACGGCCTTGTCTGGCCCGAGTTGACCGGGTGGGAGAACAGCCGGCTCAACGCCCAGGAGGACCTGTTCGAGGCCGAGCTGGCGTGCGGCCGTCACCACGCGGTCCTGGGGGAGCTCCAGGCGGTGGCCGCCGCCGAGCCGACGAGGGAGCGCCTGAGCTGTCAGCTCATGCTGGCGCTGTACCGCTGCGGACGGCAGACCGAGGCGCTCGCCGCCTACCGCCACCGCCGCGTGGAACTGGTCGAGCGGTACGGCCTCGAACCCACCCGCGAGATGCAGAAGCTGGAGCGGGCGATCCTCGCCCACGACCCCGAGCTCGACCCTCCGTCCCGTCCCGCGCCGGTCGACGGCCCCGGGCTGGTCGATGTGACGCCCCTGCCCAGGCCCGATGTGACCCGCGAGGCCCCGGCGACCCCGGCCCCGGCCCCGGCCGCCCCGGCCCAGGGCAGGGCGGGTCTCGCCGCGGTGGGCGGGCGTGCCACCCGGCCACGGCGGCTGAGCGAGTTCACCGTGGAGCACAAGCGGATCAGCCTGGTGTGGGTGCGGTACGCGCTGGAGGGCCACGGCCACGATCCGTCGAGCGTCCAGGACGCGCTGCGAGAGGCCGAGTGGGTGGTCCGCGAGGAGGTCGCACGGTTCGGCGGGACCATGGGCCACGCGGCCGGGCCGGTCTTCTCGGCGCTGTTCGGCCACCCCGAGACGAGTGAGGACGACGCGGCGCGTGCGGTACGGGCGGCGTTCGCGATGCGCGACCGCTTCGCCGGTCGTGGCCCCGGCCCTGCCGGTCGTGGCCCAGGCCCCGCCGGTCCCGCGCTCAGGGGTCCCGGCCCCGCGTGTCTCCATGTCGCCGTGGTCACCGGAGACGCCTATCTGCTGTTCCGGCCGGGGGAGACGGACACCGCCCCGAGGGTGATGGGGGAGGCGGCCGACCGATGTTTCCGGTTGCTGGCGCTCGCCCCGCGGGGGCAGGTGCGGGTGTGCGAGGTCACCCGGCGCGCCAGTGAGCCGGTCATCGCGTACCGCGTCGGCCCGGAGCCCCCCGACGGCTGGGAGGCCGTCCGGGTTCGCAGGCAGGGACACGGCACGGAGGTCCGTCAGGGACACGGCACGGAAGTCCGCCGTACGGCCGGACCCCGGGACTGGGCGGCCCTGCCCGCTCCGGAGCCCGAGGAGATCCCCGCCCACGCCGCGCTGTGACGGCCGGGGTGTGGTGAGCGCAGGGGCGCCGCCTGGTCGGCGAGCGGGGCGGACGCCCCATGCCCCTCACCACCCCGCTCGCTGGTCGTACGCGGCGGAGGTGGCGGACCGGAAGGCCGTCGTCCGGGCGCTGCTGACCGTGGCGAGCGGTGCGTTCGTCCTCCTGGGCGCCGCGACGCTCGTCCACGGCGGTCGGCGCTTGCGCCCGCGGGCCGGCCGTCACCGAACCATCGGTGAGCCGATTGCCGCAGATGCGAGGGAAATTGAGGGCTCTCCCTCGCATGAGCGCGATCTTTGGACGATCGGCGTGGCATGTGCGTTTGCCTGGGATGGGTGTTCGGGTAACGCTCCTCCAGGAGGTGGTAGCCCGTGAGTGACTCCCTCGCAGCTGCCAGTACGGCCGCCGGTCCGATGGCGGAAGTCGTTCTCACCGGCGATCTGACCCGCCCCGCCCGGTTGACGGTGTCCGAGCTGCTCTCCTGGCCCCAGCACCGGGCGCGGGTGAGCTTCGACTGTGCCACCAGCGGCATCCAGCACCACCGCTTCACCGGGCCGTTTCTCCATGATGTCCTGGTCGCCGCCGGCCCCGGCTTCGACCCCGCCCGGCGCAAGGACCGGCTGCGCTTCCTGATCGCCGTACGCGGCGCGGACGGCCACCGCGCGCTGCTGTCCTGGGCCGAGATCGACCCCGACTTCGGGCGAGCCCCCGTGCTGCTCGCGGTCACCATCGACGACACTCCGCTCGACCGCGCGGGCCCCCAGCTCGTCCTGCCCCAGGACCGCTGTGGCGCCCGGTACATCAGCGGTATCGAGGCGATCCGCGTGGACGGCGGATACACCGTCTGGACGTGACGGCACCTTGCGGAGCTTGGTGGTGGCCGGGTGTCAGATCAGCGGACGGTACGCCGTGAGCGTGACGGACAGCGTCACATCGCAGGGCTCGGGCAGCCGCGCGATGCGCTCCTCCAGCCGCTCGCTCCGCTGATGCCAGGCGTTGGGGCCCATCCCCACCACCTGAGGCAGGGCCTTGTGGTCCAGTGCCATGGTGCTCCGCGACCGCTCGCGGGCCACCTCGGTGAAATGCGCCGAGAGCCGGTCAGCCAGCCGCTCGTCCTTCTGCTCGCCCACCCGCAGCAGCCCCAGCGCCTCCACCAGTTCCCGTAGATGATCCGGCCGGGGCGTCACCACCAGCAGCACACCATCGGGACGCAGAATCCGCCGGAGTTCGGCCGGATTGCGCGGTGCGAAGACATTGAGGACCACCGACGCGGCCCCGTCGGCGAGCGGCAGCCCGTCCCAGGCGTCGGCCACCACCGCGCTGATCCGGGGATGCGCCCGCGCGGCCCGGCGGGCGGCGAACTTGGAGATGTCGAGCAGGATCCCCTCGGCGTCCGGGAACTCCGACATCACCCGGGCGAGGTGATAGCCCGTGCCACCACCGATGTCCGCGACACAGCCGGGGTCCCCGCCGGTGGCCTGCGGTGCCGTCTCGCGCGCCAGCGCGGCCAGCGCCCCGGCGATCGGCGCGTAGTGACCGGCGGTCAGGAAGTCCGCTCGGGCCGCCACCATGGCGGCGGTGTCCGCGCTGAACCTGGCGGCGCCACGCAGCAGATTGACATACCCCTGCTTCGCCACGTCGAAGCTGTGCCCCCGCGAGCACCGCAGCGTGCCGTCGGTCATCGTCATGGCGCCGGAGCAGTACGGACAGTGAAGGTACCGAACCGCCTCTTTCCGCACTGTGTCCCCCGTTACCGCCGTTGTCCTGACAGGACCCCAGCCTATGCGGAGGACCCGGGGGTGCCGCACACCCACCCCCGCGCCCGGTGCCACGGCACTCGGCGCGTTGGGCGCAGCCAGGCCGACGACGGGCACCGCCGCACCGCGGCCAGCCCGCCCGGTGGCCTCAGCGGCGGCGGGTGGCGGCCTCGAACCGGCCCACCCAGTACGCGGTGCGGTCGAGATAGGCCGTCTCGGCCGCGCGGCCCGTCCGCCCGTACGCCCCGCTGTAGGTCCGGTAGCTCAGAGCCGTGGGCGGGGTGGCGGTGGCGGGCTCGATCTGGCTGCCCTCGTGCCACTCGTTGAACGAGGTGATCGAGACCCAGCTGGGCGGGCCCCCGTTGGCCGGGGAGAGGGCGTTGTTCCACTCCAGGTCGTAGGTGGCGCCGTCCGCGCGCTCCAGGGTGGGCGTGCTGTTGCCGGGCACGGCGCGGTCGTCGATGTAGCCGGGGCCGATGGACGGCGCCCAGACCATGCCGTGGTCACGGCAGTACGCGGCCGGGCCGCCCCACTGCGGATTGTTGCCCGCCGCGATGGCGTCGTAGGTGTACATGCCGCCGAAGTGCGCCACCTTCGACACGTCGGTGGTCTGGGCCAGCACGATCGCCCGGTCGGCCACCTGGTCCAGCGGGCTCCAGTCGACGATCCGCAGGGACTCGAAGACGTAGTACGCGCCGCGGTTGCCGTGTGCCGCGTCCCGGTAGAAGGCCGGGTGGCCGCCGTACCGCTGGATGAGATGGCCGATGTCGTCCACCACGGACCGCGCGGTGCGTCCGGCGTACGGCTCGATGTGCCAGGCCACCTTCAGCCCGTGTGCGGCCGCCGTGTCCAGGAGCAGCGGCACCCGCTGGTCCTCGTAACCGCCCGGCCCCCACCAGCTGGTGACGACCACGCCGGTGCGGGCCTGGGCCAGCCACCCCATGTGGCGCTCGACCACGGCGCGGTCGCCGGAGTCGTACGGACCGGCCACCGGGTAGAAGTCGGAGCCGATCCGGTCGGGCGGGGTGAGGCCGCCCTGAGGCCAGTGGCGCCAGGAGCCGCTGACGGCGGGGCTGCCGTACCAGGGGTAGTAGAAGATGTGCACGTCCGGCGAGGGAGCGAGCCGGGCCGCCGGTGAACCGGAGGCGGCGGCCGCCGCCCGGCCTCCCGCCGCGGCGAGGGCCCCGGCGCCCAGGGCGCCCGCGACCGTGCGGGTCAGAAAGGTCCGGCGGGTGGTGGCGGGGCTCTGTGCCATCTCACATTCCTTCCGTGGGGGAGGAGCACCTCGGAACCCGCGTCAGCGGGTGTCCTCGGTGCCGGCGTCCGCGGTGCGCCAGTGGTGGGCGGGGGAGAAGCCCGGCAGCCGGGGGCGGCGCGAGGTGTCGTACGGCCCCGCGAAGCGGGGGGCAGCGGCTCCGTGGTCCCCGTCTGATGCGAAGCGTTCAGAAGACCGAATAGCGTTGGAGTAACGGAACATAGGCTTACCGTGATATAGCGTCAAGACGAGCTACGGAAGTTGTCGGGGACCGGGTTGGCGGGGCGCCGGGCCGGGGAGCGGAGGCTGGCGTGGAATCGGTGTCGGGAGCAGCGCGGGTCCGGCGTCACGAGGACGTCAAGTCCGCGGCGCGCGTCCTGGAAGTGCTCGAACTCCTGGGCGCCGAGGGCGCCCGGCTCTCGCTCGCCGACATGGCGAACACCCTGTCCGTGCCCAAGAGCAGTCTGCACGCGGTGCTGCGCACCATGGAGTCCCGTCGCTGGGTGGAGACCGACCCGTCCGGAACGCTGTACAGCCTCGGCCTCAAGGCGCTGCTGACCGGCACCGCCTATCTGGAGAGCGACGATCTCGCCGGGATCGCGGGACCGGTGCTCGACCTGCTGGCCGAGGAGACGGGCGAGGCCGTCCACCTCGGGCGGCTGGACCATACGGACGTCGTCTACCTGGCCAAGCGCGAATCCCGGCACGCCCTGCGGATGTACTCGGCGGTCGGCCACCGGCTGCCCGCGCACGCCACCGCGCTGGGCAAGGCGATCCTGTCCCAGTACGACGCGGCGGAGGTCCAGCGCCGCCTCAACTGGCCGCTGGAGGCGCTCACTCCGAGCACCGTCACCGACCCGGACGAGCTGCTGGCCCAGCTCGCCGACGCCCGTAAGCGCGGCTGGGCGGCGGACGAGGGCGAGAGTTCGGTGGACATCCGCTGTGTGGCGGTCCCGCTCGGCACCGGGCACGGCGGCGGCGACGCGATCAGCTGCTCGGCGCCGCGCAGCCGCATGGACGACGTCCGGCTGAGCGAGATCGCCGCCCATGTCACCGAGGCGGCCCACTCGTTGCGCACCCTGCTGAAGCGCCTCGGCGAGCACTGAGAGCCCGCGTCATGTCCCCGGCCGGATCCCGGCACGGTCATTGACACCGCTCCTGAACCCTCTTTACGTTCGAATGGACGACCGCCATTCGGTTATGGGAATGGGAGCGTATGTCCGCATCTCGCGAACCGCACCTCCCGCCGGCCGGCACCTCGCCGCCGCCTACGAGTGCGCCGCGGGCGCGGGCACTGACCGGGAGGGGACCACTGTGGGCGAGCCGCTGAGGGCAGGGCTGGACGAGCCGCTGAGGGCAGGGCTGGACGAGCCGTCGAGGACAGGGCTGGACGAGCCGCTGAGGATAGGGCTGGTCGGGGCGGGGAAGATCAGCGGGGCCTATCTGGACACGCTGGCGCGCCTGCCGGGACTGCGCCTGACCGCCGTGACCGACCTCAACCGGGCCCGCGCCGAAGCCGCGGCCAAGTCCGCCGAAGCCGCGGCCAAGTCCGCCGAAGCCGCGGCCAAGTCCGCCGAGGCGTCCTCCAAGGCCGCGCGGGGCGTGGCCGTCGCCGCGTCGGCCGATGAGCTGATGACACGCGAGGACGTCGACGCCGTGCTCAACCTGACCATCCCGGCGGCGCACGCCGAGGTGGCGCTGGCCGCGCTCGCCGCGGGCCGGCACGTGTACGGAGAGAAGCCGCTGTCCGGCACCCGCGAGGAGGCCGACGCCATCCTGAGCGCGGCCGAGCGAGCGGGGTTGCGGGTCGGCTGCGCGCCGGACACCGTGCTCGGCCCGGGCACCCAAACCGCGCGCAGGGCCGTGGACGACGGGCTCATCGGCACACCGGTCGCGGCCACCGCCTTCATGGCCACCGCCGGACCCGAGGCGTGGCATCCGGACCCGGAGTTCTACTACCGGCCCGGCGGCGGGCCGCTGCTGGACATGGGCCCGTACTATCTGTCCGCCCTGGTGCACCTGTTGGGCCCGGTGGTCCGGGTCGCCGGGGCGGCGTCCCGGCCGCGTGCCCAGCGCAGCATCGGCAGCGGGCCGCGCGCGGGCGAGCGCTTCGCGGTCGAGGTGGACACCCATGTCACGGGCGTCCTGGAGCATCGGGGCGGCGCGCTCACCACGCTGCTGATGAGCTTCGATGTGCACGCGGCCCGGCTGCCGCGCATCGAAGTCCACGGCAGCGAGGGCGCGCTGTCGGTGCCGGACCCCAACACCTTCGACGGCCCGGTGGAGCTCTGGCGCGGTGGCGCCTGGGAGCCGCTGGCGCCGTCGGCCGGTTACCCGGGCTCCGCCCGGGGTTACGGCCTCGCCGACATGGCGCGGGCGCTGCGGGCGGGCCGTCCGCACCGGGCCTCCGCCGAGCTCGCCCGGCATGTCCTGGACGTCATGCTCACCCTGCTCGACGCCGTCCGGGAGCGGGCCTCGCTGCCGGTCGGCACCACATGTTCCCGTCCCGAGCCCGTGCCCTTCGCCGACGAGCTGTCCATCTCGGCGGGCCACGGCTAGGGCGGTGTCGAGTACGGGCACAAGGGTCCCCTCCACCCTGCCGAAGGCCCGTACCGCGGCGCGGCGGCGCGCGCCCGTGCTCAGCACGTCCGCGAGTATCCCCCACCGCATACGGAGGACTTCCGTGCACAGGAAACGCCTGAGACTGCGCAGATCCCTCGCGCTGTTCGCCGGAGCGCTGCTCACCGGTGCCACCCTGACGCTCACGACCCCGGCGGCCGACGCGGTGCCCGACCCCGGCCGGAAGGCGGCCGCGCCCGTGTTCCAGCAGGTCACCCTCGCCAAGGGGGTGGCCGAGACGGGCGAGCCGATGTCGCTGGCCGTGTTGCCCGACCGCTCGGTGCTGCACACCTCGCGCGACGGCACCCTGCGGCTGACCGACGCCGCGGGCACCACCAAGGTGGCCGGCACCCTGCCGGTGTACAGCCATGACGAGGAGGGGCTACAGGGCGTCGGGGTCGACCCGGGCTTCAGCGGCAACCGCTTCATCTACCTCTACTACGCGCCACCGCTGAACACCCCGGCCGGTGACGCCCCGGAGAACGGCACGGCCGCGGACTTCGCCAGGTTCGACGGCGTCAACCGGCTCTCCCGGTTCGTGCTCAAGACCGACGGCACCCTGGACCGGGCCAGCGAGAAGACGGTGCTGGAGGTCAAGACCTCCCGTGGCATGTGCTGCCACGTCGGCGGCGACATCGACTTCGACGCCCAGGGCAATCTGTACCTGTCGACCGGCGACGACTCCAACCCCTTCGCCTCAGACGGCTACACCCCCATCGACGAGCGGGCGAGCCGCAATCCGGCCTTCGACGCCCAGCGCAGCGCGGGCAACACCAACGATCTGCGCGGCAAGATCCTGCGCATCAAGGTCAAGGCGGACGGTTCGTACGACATCCCGGCGGGCAACCTCTTCGCGCCGGGCACCGCCAAGGCCCGCCCCGAGATCTATGCGATGGGCTTCCGCAACCCGTTCCGGATGAGCGTCGACAGGGCCACCGGTGTGGTGTACGTGGGCGACTACGGGCCCGACGCGGGCAGCGCCAGCGCCACCCGCGGTCCACAGGGCATGGTGGAGTTCGCCCGGGTCACCAAGGCGGGCAACTTCGGCTGGCCCTACTGCGTCGGCAAGAACCAGCCGTACATCGACTTCGACTTCGCCACCGGCGCCTCCGGCTCCGCCTTCAACTGCGCCGCGCCCAAGAACACCTCGCCCAACAACACCGGCCGCACCGATCTGCCCCCGGCCCAGCCCGCCTGGATCCCCTACGACGGCGGGTCGGTGCCCGAGTTCGGCTCCGGCTCGGAATCCCCGATGGGCGGACCGGTCTACCGCTACGACGCGGGCCTCAACTCGCCGGTGAAGTTCCCGCAGGAGTACGACGGCGACTTCTTCGCGGGGGAGTTCGGCCGCAAATGGATCAAGCGGATCGAGCAGGGCGCGGACGGCACGGTCGGCTCCATCAACGCCTTCCCCTGGACCGGCACCCAGGTGATGGACATGGCCTTCGGTCCGGACGGCGCGCTGTACGTCCTGGACTACGGCACCGGATGGGGCGCGGGCGACGCGAACTCGGCGCTGTACCGCATCGAGAACGTGGTCGGAGGCCGGGCGCCGGTCGCCCAGGCGTCGAGCGACAGGACCTCGGGCAAGGCCCCGCTCCAGGTGCGGTTCTCCTCGTCCGGCTCCAGCGACCCGGACGGCGACGCCATCGGCTACAGCTGGGACTTCGGCGACGGCGGGAAGTCCACCGAGGCCAACCCGACGCACACGTACACCGCCAACGGCACCTACACCGCCACCCTCACCGCCAGGGACCCCGGCGGTCTGACCGGCACGGCGAGCGTGCACATCACCGTCGGCAACACCGCGCCGACGGTGACCCTGGAACTGCCCGGCGACGGCCAGCTGTTCACCTTCGGCGACAAGGTGCCCTTCCGGATCAAGGTCAGCGATCCGGAGGACGGCGGCATCGACTGCTCCAAGGTGAAGATCACCCATCTGCTCGGACACGACAGCCACGCCCACCCCATCACCTCCGCCACCGGCTGTGAAGGCACCCTCCAGACGCTGGCGGACGGCGAACACGACGAGAACGCCAATATCTTCGGGGTCTTCGACGCCGAGTACACCGACCAGGGGGCCAACGGCCAGCCCCCGCTGACCACCCACGACCAGAACGTCACCCAGCCGGGGCACCGCCAGGCCGAGCACTACACCGCGTTCCAGGGCATCGAGCAGGCGAGCCACTCCACGGCACACGGCGGTAAGACGGTCGGCTTCACCGACAACGGCGACTGGATCTCCTTCAAGCCGTACATCCTCAACAACGCCACCAAGCTCACCGCCCGCATCTCCTCCGGCGGCCCCGGCGGCACCCTCGAGGTCCGCGCCGGCAGCCCCACCGGGACCCTGCTGGGCACCGCGACCGTGCCCGGCACCGGCGGCTGGGAGAACTTCCAGGACGTGAGCGCCACCCTCAGCGGTGCCCCCTCCGGGACGACCACGCTCTACTTCGTCTTCAAGGGCGTCACCGGCCAGGGCAACCTCTTCGACCTGGACGACTTCACCTTCACCACCGGCTGAGCCGGGACGAGCAGGGCCGCGCCGCAGGTCCCGAGGGTAACCGCCGGACGGCCCGCGCGGCGGGGAGGAGAACGCCGACTCCTCCCCGCCGCACGCGCGCTTTCCCGAAAGCCAGGCAGGGCAGGAGGAAGGGCCGACCATGCACGACGACCGCCACGCCGTGGAAGAGCGCATCGCGAAGTTCATCGCCGAGCGCCTGCGCCCGGCGCTCTACGGGGATCGCGTCCCGCTGGAGGTCGCCGCCTGGCACATCCCGGGGGAGCCGGTGCCGGTGGCCGACGCGCTGCGCGCCGAGTACCGGCCGTTCCTCACCGGCGGCAGCTGGGGCGGCCCGTGGTCGACCACCTGGTTCCGGACCACCGCGACGGTCCCCGAGCGCTGGGCCGGCCGCCGGGTTGAGGCGCTGTTCGACCTCGGCTTCGACCTCTCCCGGGGCCCCGGAGGTCAGGCCGAGGGCCTGGTCCACACCGCCGACGGCACCCCGCTGGAGGGCCTGCACCCCCACCACCGCTCGGTGCCGCTGACCACCCGCGCCGTCGGCGGCGAGAGCGTGTGCCTGCTGGTCGAGGCCGCCGCCAATCCGCCCATCGAAGGCAGCGCGGGCATCGGCACCCACTACGGCGCGACCCGGTGGCCGAGAAGGCCGTGCGCCATGTCGCCGGGGCCATCGGCAGGGGAGCGCTGTCCCTGGTGGACCTGCTGGACATCGATCTGATCGTGCTCGGCGGGCCGTCCCGCGCCCACGAGGCGGTGAGCGGATGACCGGGTACAGGATTTTGTCAACGGGCTTTGCAAAGTGGGGCCGACTCGGTACGGTCCCCTTACGCCCAACGGACGCGGCCCCTCCCCACAGGCTCTCACCGAGGCTCGCATCCGTGCGGCGCCCCAGGCGCGACGGCGCGCGCTGTGCCCAACCCCCTTTGAGAATCACACTTCTCCCCGGAGGTTCCCCGTGCACAGGAAACGTCCCGACCTGCCCGTCCCCGTCCCCGTCCCCGTCCCCGGCCCTGCCCGGCGCCGCTCCATGATGAAGGCCGCGGCCGGAGCCGTCCTGATCACCGCGGCGAACGCGCCCGCGTGGGCCGCGCCCGTCCGCAGGCGGCCGAAGGCGGGCCGGGTGCTGGTGTTCTCCAAGACGGCCGGCTTCCGCCATGACTCCATCCCCGACGGCATCGCCGCCATCCGGCAACTGGGCACCCAGGCCGGGTTCACCGTCGACGCCACCGAGGACGCCGCCGCCTTCACCCCCGGCAACCTCGCCCGCTACGCCGCCGTGGTCTTCCTGTCCACGACCGGTGACGTCCTCGACCCGACCCGGCAGACGGCCTTCGAGGGCTATATCGCGGCGGGCGGCGGCTACGCCGGGGTGCACGCCGCCGCCGACACCGAGTACGACTGGCCGTTCTACGGCGGCCTGTGCGGTGCGTGGTTCCAGTCCCACCCGGCGATCCAGCAGGCCACGGTGCAGGTCGAGGACCACGCCCACCCGGCGACGGCCCACCTCGGAAACACCTGGGTGCGCACCGACGAGTGGTACAACTACCGCACCAATCCGCGCGGTACGGCCACCGTGCACGTGCTCGCCGCGCTGGACGAGTCCTCGTACAGCGGCGGCACCATGAACGGCGACCACCCCATCAGCTGGTACCAGCAGTACAAGGGCGGCCGGGCCTTCTACACCGGCCTCGGCCACACCAAGGAGTCCTACGCCGAGCCCGCCTTCCGGCAGCACCTCCTCGGCGGCATCACCTACGCCATGGGCGTGGCCAAGTGACCCCTGACGTCCCGCGCCGGCGGTTCATGGCCCTCGCCGCCACGACCACCACGGGCCTCGCCGCCACCGGCCTGCCCGCCGGGTCCGCCCAGGCCGCGCGGCACGGCGGCCACCAGGCGGCGGACCGGCCGCTTTCGCTGTGGTACCGCGCGCCCGCCGCCGACTGGCTGAGCGCCCTGCCGCTGGGCAACGGGCGGCTCGGCGCGATGGTGTTCGGGGGCACCGAGACCGAGCGGCTCCAGCTCAACGCGGACACCGTCTGGGCGGGCGGGCCGCGGAATTACGACAACCGCAAGGGTCTTGCCGCCCTGCCCCGCATCCGGCAGCTCGTCTTCGACGGCAAGTGGGCCGAGGCCGAGACGCTGATCAACTCCGACTTCCTCGGTGTGCCCGGCGGCCAGGCCCAGTACCAGACCGTCGGCAATCTGCTGCTGAAGCTGCCGGCGGGCGGCACGGTGTCCGGCTACCGGCGGGAGCTGGACCTGGACTCGGCGATCGCCACCACCACCTACACCCGCGACGGTGTGACCTACACCCGCGAGGCGTTCGCCAGCGCTCCCGACCGCGTCATCGCCGTCCGGCTGTCCGCCTCCAGGAAGGGCGCGCTGTCCTTCGGCGCCACGTTCGACAGCCCGCTGCACACCTCCCTGTCCTCGCCCGACCCGCTCACCGCCGCGCTCGACGGGACCGGCGACGCCACGGGCGGCGTGGACGGCGCGGTGGGGTTCCGCGCGCTGGTGCGGGTGCTCGCCGAGGGCGGCACCACCACCAGCGCGGGCGGGACCGTCACCGTCCGGGGCGCCGACGCGGCCACCGTTCTGGTGGCCATCGGCACCACCTATGTGAACTGGGAGAACGCCCATGGCGACGCGGTGGGGCGGGCGGCGGGCGACCTCAACCCGGCGGCGAACCGCCCGTACGGACAACTGCGCGGCCGCCATGTCGAGGACCACCGCGCGCTGTTCCGCCGTACCTCGCTGGACGTGGGCACCAGCGACGCGGCGGCCCTGCCCACCGACGAGCGCGTCGCCCGCTTCGCCTCCGGCGGCGATCCGCAACTGATCGAGCTGCACTTCCAGTACGGCCGCTATCTGCTCATCGCCGCGTCCCGCCCCGGCACCCAGCCGGCCAACCTCCAGGGCATCTGGAACGACCTGACGAGCCCGCCCTGGGGCTCGAAGTACACCATCAACATCAACACGGAGATGAACTACTGGCCGGCCGCCCCCGCCAACCTCCTGGAGTGCTGGGATCCGGTCTTCGCGCTGCTCGACGAGCTCGCCGTGGCCGGGCAGTCGACAGCGCGCACCCAGTACGGCGCGAACGGCTGGGTCACCCACCACAACACCGACGCCTGGCGCGGTACGGCGCCCGTGGACGGAGCCTTCTGGGGCATGTGGCCGATGGGCGGCGCGTGGCTTTCCATGGCCATCTGGGAGCACTACCGCTACACCCGCGACACGGCGAAACTGCGGGCGCGCTACCCCGTCCTCAAGGGCGCCGCCCAGTTCTTCCTCGACGCGCTGGTGACCGACCCGACCACGGGCGCGCTGGTCACCTGCCCCTCCGTCTCCCCGGAGAACGCCCACCACGGCGGGGGCGGCGGCTCGCTGTGCGCCGGGCCGACGATGGACATGCAGCTGCTGCGCGACCTGTTCGGCGCGGTGGCCTCGGCCGCCGACCTCCTCGGCACCGACGCCGCCTTCCGGGACCGGGTGCTCGCCGCGCGCGGACGGCTCGCCCCGATGAAGGTCGGCGCGCGGGGCCAGCTCCAGGAGTGGCAGCAGGACTGGGACGCGGGCGCCCCCGAGCAGCAGCACCGTCATGTCTCCCATCTGTACGGACTGCACCCGAGCAACCAGATCAGCCGGACGCGCACCCCGGAGCTGTTCGCCGCGGCGCGCACCACCCTGGTACAGCGCGGTGACGCGGGGACCGGCTGGTCGCTCGCCTGGAAGATCAACTTCTGGGCGCGGCTCCAGGAGGGGGACCGCTCCTACAAGCTGCTCACCGATCTGCTCACCCCCGAGCGCACCGCCCCCAACCTCTTCGATCTGCATCCGCCGTTCCAGATCGACGGCAACTTCGGCGCCTGCGCCGGAGTGACCGAATGGCTGTTGCAGAGCCAGCACGACGAACTCCATCTGCTGCCCGCCCTCCCGCCGAACCTGCCCGATGGCAGCGTGCGGGGCCTGCTGGCGCGGGGCGGTTTCGAGGTGGACGTCAGCTGGCGGGGCGGTGCGCTGAGCGAGGCGCGGCTGAGTGCCCGGGCCGGAGGCCCGACTCGGCTGCGGACGGCGAAGGCGGTGCGGGTGACCTCCGGGGACGCACCCGTCACCACCACCCGGCCGGAGCCGGGGGTCACGGCCTTCACCGCGAACGCGGGCGCCACCTATGTGGTCCGTCCCGCCTGAGCGAAGCGGATGCCCATCATCCGACTGCGCGCAGCAGGGCGGGAAGGCCGGCCACCGAGTCCAGTACGTGGGTCGCCCCGGCCGCCCGGAACGCCTCGTCACCGTGGGCCCCGGTGCGCACCCCGGCCACCAGCCCGGCCCCGGCCCGAACGCCGCTGAGGATGTCGTAGGAGGTGTCGCCGACGACGGCCACCTGCGCCACGTCCTCGGCGGCCCTGGTCCGCAGGAACGCCTCCAGCACCATGTCCGGGTACGGCCGCCCGCGCCCGCCCGCGTCGGCGGGGCACAGGGCGAGCGGCACCAGACCGCGCCAGCCGAGCGCGTCCAGGATGGCGTCCCGGGTGACACGGGCGAAGCCGGTGGTGAGGACGACGGTGCGGCCGTCGGCGGCCAGCTCCTCGACGGCCTCGCGGGCGCCGGGCACGGGCGCGATCAGACCGCCGTCGACGAGTTCGCCGTACGACCTCTCGAAGGCGGCGTTGGCGCGCTGGGCCAGATCCTCGGCGCCGACCCCCGGGGCGCCGGACTCGACGAGGGTCACCACGGCCTGGGCGAGCCGCCGGTCCGCCGCGGCGAGGGGCGCGCCGAACCGGGCGCCCGCCTCGATGCGCGGGGCGGGCCCGTACCGGTGGGGGCGGGTCTGATGGATGGAGCCGAGCTTCTTCGGATAGCCCTGGTGCGACCCACGGGCGATCGCGAAGTCCTTGTCCACCCGAATGTAGACACAGCCCCCGGGTCCTCCTCGGCGGGCTCCAGCGGCTCCGGCGAGAGTTCACGCACCCGCGCGGGGTCGGTGCGCCACGCTCCTGACGCGGATGGCCGCGGATGGCCGCGGATGGCTGAGGGGAATGGGGGCGGCCGTCACATACGCGCGAGCCGCTCCAGACGCTCGTGGAGCTGGTCGACATAGCCCTCGGACTCCGGCTTCATCAGCACACTCCGCAGGACGCGGGCCCCGTCGGCGTCCCGGACGAGCTTCGGATGCAGGGCCGTCAGCCGATCGGCGCCGACGCGGAGCGTGCTCACGAAGACGGGGTCGCCGTCCGTCATCCCCTCCTGGAGCACGCGGCTGCTGGCCGCGTCGAGCTGCGACAGGGTGGCGGCCTCGGTCACCGGGAAGTAGCTGACGATGTCCAGCTCCGGGGCCTGGTACAGCTCCAGGTGGGCCGAACCCTCGATCAGTTCGGCCCAGCGCAGCGCCGCCCGCCGGCCCGCCGCGAGCGACTGCCCCAGCCCCTCCCGCGTGGGCGGTATCAGCTGGAAGGTCAGCCACAGCGCGGCGGCCGCCGCACCCGCTCGGGAACACTCCAGGCTGATCTCGCCGAGGTGCAGCTCCTCGGAGGTGAAGTACGTGTACGGCGAGTCGTGCAGATAGAACCGGCCCACCGAGGGGTCGCGGAACAGCACCGCGCCGCAGCCGTACGGCTGGAGGCCGTGCTTGTGCGGGTCCACGACGATGGAATCCGCCTCGGCGATGGCCCGCCACGGCTCCTCGGGCAGGCCCTCCGGGCCCGGCGCCCCGGCCAGCAGGGTGAAGAAGCCGCCGTAGGCGGCGTCGACGTGGACGCGCACGCCGTAGCGCTCGCGCAGCGCCAGCGCCTCGTGGATCGGCTCGACGGCGCCGAGCCCGGTGGTGCCCGCGGTGAGCACGACGGTGCCGACGCGGCCGGTCCGCAGGACCCGCTCCAGCGCGTCGAGATCGATCCGGCCCAGGTCGTCCACCGGGACCGGATGGCCCTCCACCCCGAGGACACCGCACATCCGGCCGTGGGTGTAGTGGGCCTCGGTGCTGTAGGCGACGCCCTTGCCGGGGCGCAGTTCGCGCGCGACGAAAAGCGCCTCGAGGTTGGCGATGGTGCCGCTGGTGGTCAGGTGGCCGAGGTGGGTGTCGTAGCCGAACATCGTGGCGAGCTGCTGGACGGCCTCCCGTTCCATGTCGGCGGTGGCCGGGCCGCCGTCCAGCGCGTGGTTGTTGGGATTGATCAGCATCGCCGTGAGGTAGCCCACGACGGCCGCCGGATGCGGTGGCTTGAGCATCTGGCCCGCGTAACGGGGGTGGAAGAACGGGTAGTTGTCCTTGAGCCGCTCGGTGAACACCTCGAACGCGGCGGCGAACCGGTCATCGTCGACCGCCAGCGCCGGGTGGGCCTGGTAGGGGCCGAAGCTCTTCGCCCAGTCGGCGTTGGACGCCACGGCCGTGGCGAGCCAGGCATTCAGGTCCATGTGGTCCACTCCTTGGTCGGGCCGGAGGTTCTGTTCGGGGCCGGAGGTTCGGTTCGGGGCCGCGGGTGTGCTCAGGGCCGCTTGGGCGGGCGGATGCCGCGGAACCCCCAGTCTCCGCCGAGCGCGGTGGACAGGACTTCCTCCGACTCGGTGGGCTGTTGGCGGGGGTCCCGGAGAGCCGGGTCAAGGTCGCCCGGTGGCCGGGGCCGTGGGGGAACCGCTCCGGGGAGGCGTCGGGGCGCGGTCACTGGCGTGAGCGGCGGCCCGAACGTCGCGGGGCGAGATCCCTTCCGTCGAGCAGCTGCCGTCGGCGCTCCTCGCCGTGCTCCTCCAGCTGGGCCACGATGGCGCGCAGCCCGTTGGCGAGCCGCAGGCACTCCTCGGCGCTCAGCCGCGTGGCGACGAACGCCTCTTCGGCGTTGAACGCGGGGAAGAGGCGCTCCATGAGCTCCTCGCCCTCGGGGGTGAGCGAGAGCAGCACGCGCCGCCCGTCCTCCGGGTGGGACGCGCGGGCCACGAGGTGACGCGACTCCAGGGTGCGCGCGATCCCGGTCAGCGTCCCCTTGGAGATGCCCGCCTCTTCCGCGACCGCCCAGGTCTCGGCCTCGCCCCAGATCCACAGCACCCACAGCACCACGAAGCCGGTCCAGGTCAGATCGTGCGGGCGCAGCGCGGAGTTCTCCAAATGCTGGCGTACGGCCGCGGCGGCGCGGTGGATGTTCGCGATGGCGGCCATCTGTTCACGCTGCAACTCGAAACCGCCGAGTCGTTCCTGGACGGCCTGTTCGGTCTCGGCGATGGATCGGCGGCGCCCGGGCACGGTGGATCCTCCTCGGCTTCGGGCGGCCTGGGCCGCCGGGTGATTCCTTCGCGCTCAAATGTAGCCCCGAGCGCGCCGGATGCCGGGCGACGGCGGTGCCTGGGGCTGGGCGACGGCGGTGCCTGGGAGGTTGGGTGACGGCGCGACCCGTACAAGCGCTTCGGCCCGGACACCACGGCCCCCTGGCTGGCCAACTGGGGCCTGGACAACCGCAACGCCCTGATGCGCGTCCCGCCCGAGCGCGGTGGCGCCGCCCGCCTGGAAGCGCGCCTCGGTGACGCCACCGCCAACCCCCACCTCGCCGTCGCCGGTCTGCTCGCCGCGGCCCAGCTGGGCATCGCCGCCGCCGAGGAACCCCCGGCGCCGATGACCGGCGAGAACCGCGACAGAGGCACCGCCACCCCGCTGCCGACCGACCTCGGCCGGGCCCTCGACGCCCTGGAAGCCGACGACGAGCTCACCGACGCGCTCGGCAAGCCCTTCGTCGACGCCTTCCTCACCTTCAAGCGCGATGAGCTGGCCAGGTTCCAGCGGTACGTCACCGACTGGGAGTTCCGCGAGTACGCCCGGCTCGTCTGAGGCGGGCCCTCCCCGAGGTGGCGGAGGTCTCAGGCGAGCTGCCGGGCGAAGAACCTCAGTGTGCTGTCCAGCTCGAAGGACGGGATCTCCGCGTGTGCGCCGGGGTTGGCGTGCAGGGTCTTCTCGGCCGAGGCCAAGGTGTCGAACAGCGCCAGGCTTTGGTCACGCGGCACCCGCTCATCGTCCCACTGCACCAGGAACTCCACCGGGACGGTGATCCGCGCGGCGGCCTCAGCCGAGGCCAACGCCCCGCCCAGGCCCAGCACGGCCGCGCGGACCCGGGGCTCGGCGGCCACGAACGGAACGCCGAGCCCGCAGCCCAGCGAGACCCCCCAGTAGCCCACCGGACCGGCGCCGACGTGATCGAGTCGCCGTACCGCGTCCAGGACCGCCTGCCATTCCGGGACCGTCTGCCGGGCCACCAGCGCCTGGAACTCGGCGATCAGCGGTGCCAGTTCCGCTCCGGCCGCCACACGTGCCTGGTTCTCGGTGGCGATCCGGTCGTACTCCTCGTGCGGTGGCCGGTCGCCGTGCCCGGGCACATCGACCGCCACCGCCGCGAAACCGCACTCGGCCACGAAGCGGTGTGCACGGGCCAGGATGTCCGGGGCCTTCTTGTGCTGACCGCCGCCATGTCCCAGCAGGATCAGGGGCCGGGCACCGGCGGCGCCTTCCGGCGTCCACAGCACGCCGGGAACCTCACCGAGGGTGAAGAGCTGTTCGCGGACACCATCGAATGACGTTTCAGAGGTGAAGCGCATTGCGTCGTAAGCCTTTCAGGATGCCTACGCGGGCACTCCCCAGGCCATGCGGGAGAAGAGAGCCCGACCTGTCACAGCGTTGATCGGTCTCACCTCCTCGGTTCGCGGTGGCGCACGGCGGCACCGAACGTATCACGAGGGGCTGGAGCGGCATGGGCCCGAACCAGCTTTCGGCGAGCGGCCCTTCAGCGGTCCCGGGCGGAGTGCTGGTTCCGCTGGTTCGGGGCCGACAGGGCCGGGATCTCGGGGTGGTCGCGCAGGGCCGCCACGACCGCGTTCACCGCGGCGCGCTGCGTCGTGCCGCGCCGCACCGCGATGGTGATGTTGCGGTGCACCGGTGTGCTGAGCTCGCGGGTGGCGACGGCGTGTTCCGGGGTGATGGCGAGGGCGGGCAGCAGGGTGATCGACCGGCCCGACTCGACATGTCGCAGCAGCATCAGATAGTTGCTGAACCGGCAGGCCACCCGGGGCTCGAACCCCGACTCCCGGCACAGCCGTACGGTCAGATCCGCCATGTACGACTGCGGTCGGTCGCAGGCCCAGGTCTCCTCCGCGCACGCCGCGAGGTTCACCGTCGTACGGCTGGTGAGCGGGTGGTCGCGCGGCAGCACCAGCACGATCGGGTCGGTTCCCAGCGGGATGATCTCGAGGTCCGCGCCCCATGAGAGGCCGACGTAGTCGGTGGTGGTGACGATGACGTCCGCCTCGCCCGAGCGGAGGGCCGGTCCGCCCTCGTGCGGCTCCAGCTCGAGCAGTTCCAGGTGCAGCCGTGGGTGGGTGGTGGCCAGGCGGGTCGCCGCCGGGACCGCGAAGGTGTAGATCGCGCTCTGGAACGCCCCGAGCCGTACGGTGCCGATGGGCTCGTCGTTCAGGGCGTGCAGCTCGGCCTCGGCCTCCGCCATCTGGTCCAGGATCTCCCGGCCCCGGCGGGCCAGCAGCAGTCCGGCCGGGGTCAGCCGCACCTTCCGCCCGGTCCGCTCGATCAGCCGGCACCGGGTCTCGGTCTCCAGGACCGCCAGTTGCTGGGACACCGTCGACGCGCTCAGATGCAGCGTCTCGGCGACCGCGCGCACGGTGCCCAGGGTTTCCAGCAGGCTGAGCAGCCGCAGCCGACCCGAGTTGAGCATGGGCGTGATTCTACGGGCACGCTGTCCGGTTCTGGCGAACAGAACGGTCGGATCTGTGCGATGGACGCGCGCAGTGGCGCATCCCTAACGTCGTTCGTATGGATCCCGAGACAGCCGGTGGCGCCGTGGAGCGCCACCTCATCCGCTATTCCGGCCGAGCCGCGTTCACCCCCGAGGTGATCACCCGCGCCGCGGGCACCTCGGTGTTCACCGAGAGCGGCCGCGAGCTGCTCGACTTCACCTCCGGCCAGATGAGTGCGATCCTCGGCCACTCCCATCCGGAGATCGTCGCCACGGTGCGCGAGCAGGTCGCCCACCTCGATCATCTGCACAGCGGAATGCTCAGCCGCCCGGTCATCGACCTCACCCGGCGGCTGGCCGAGACCCTGCCCGACCCCCTCGAGAAGGCACTGCTCCTGACCACGGGGGCGGAGGCGAACGAGGCCGCGGTGCGGATGGCGAAACTCGTCACCGGCCGCCATGAGATCGTCTCGTTCGCCCGGTCCTGGCACGGCATGACCCAGGCCGCCGCGAACGCCACCTACAGCGCCGGGCGCAAGGGCTACGGACCCGCCGCGCCGGGCAACTTCGCGCTGCCCGTACCGGACCGCTTCCACCCCGACATCGTCGACGCCGAGGGTGTACTCGACTGGCGCCGCCAGCTCGACCTGGGCTTCGACCTCATCGACGCCCAGTCGGTCGGCAGCCTCGCCGCCTGTCTGGTCGAGCCGATCCTCAGCTCCGGCGGCGTCATCGAGCTCCCGCCGGGCTATCTCGCCGCCCTGGCCCGGAAGTGCCGGGAGCGGGACATGCTGCTGATCCTCGACGAGGCCCAGACCGGGCTGTGCCGCACCGGCGACTGGTACGCCTTCGAGTACGAGGGCGTCGTCCCGGACATCCTCACGCTGTCCAAGACGCTCGGCGCGGGGCTGCCGCTGGCCGCCGTGCTGACCAGCCCGGAGATCGAGCAGCGGGCGTACGACCGGGGGTTCCTGTTCTTCACCACCCATGCCAGCGACCCGCTGCCGGCCGCCGTCGGCAACACCGTCCTCGACGTTCTGGTCCGCGACCACCTCGACAAGCGTGCGCGCGAACTCGGCACGGCACTGCGCGGGCAGCTCGATGAGCTCGCCACCCGCCACGAGGTCGTCGGGGACGTCCGCGGCCGCGGGCTGCTGCTGGGGATGGAGCTGGTCGGTGACCAGGTGCTGGGCGCCGGTGGCGCCGACCGGATCGGCGCGGCCGTCACCCGGCGCTGCTTCGAGCTCGGCCTGCACATGAACATCGTCCAGCTGCCCGGCATGGGCGGCACCTTCCGGATCGCGCCCCCGCTGACCGCGAGCGACGACGAGATCGCCCGCGGCGTCGCCATCCTCGACCAGGCGCTCACCGACGCCGTCCGCGGCAGCTGACGCCACGTCATGAGTCCGCATGACATCTGTCATGCGGACTCATGACACACCGCACTGCTCCCGGACCCGCCGTGCCGGAAACCTGGAAGGCATGGACACCGTCATCGAGACCGCCGACCTGCGGCGGCACTACAAGGGCTTCGAGGCCGTGCGCGGCGTCGACCTCACGGTCGCCCGTGGTGAGCTCTTCGCGCTCCTGGGGACCAACGGGGCCGGTAAGACCTCCACCCTCGAGGTCCTGGAGGGGCAGGCCACCCCCACCTCCGGGACCGTCCGGGTGCTCGGTAGCGACCCGTACCGCGACCGCGCCGCCGTACGCCCCAGGATCGGGGTGATGCTCCAGGAGGGCGGTTTCCCGACCGAGCTTACGGTCACGGAGACCGCGCGCATGTGGGCGGGGTGCACCAGCGGCGCCCGCCCCGTGGCCGAGGCCCTGGAGCTGACCCGGCTGACGCAGCGGCGGGCGGTGCGGGTCAAGCAGCTCTCCGGTGGTGAGCGCCGCCGCCTCGATCTCGCCCTGGCCCTGCTGGGGCGGCCTGAGGTGCTGTTCCTGGACGAGCCGACGACCGGCCTGGACGCGCAGTCCCGCCACGAGACCTGGGAGCTGATCCGGGAGCTCAAGGAGCAGGGCACGACCGTGCTGCTCACCACCCACTACCTGGAGGAGGCGGAGCAGCTGGCCGACCGTCTGGCGATCATGCACGCCGGGCGGATCGCCACCTCGGGGCGGGTCGCCGACGTGGTGGCCGAGCGGCCCTCGCGGATGAGCTTCGAGCTGCCCCTGGACTACTTCATCGGCGATCTGCCACCGCTGGCACCGCTGGGGGTGACCAGGCAGGAGAACGCCGGGCGGACGGTCAGGCTGGAGACCGCCGATCTCCAGCGCACGGCGACGGCGCTGCTGCTGTGGGCCCGGGACAAGGACGTGGCGCTGCGCGGGTTCGACGCCCGGTCGGCCACGCTGGAGGAGGCGTTCATGGAGATCGCGAAGGGCCTGGAGAGCGAGGGGGCACGATGACCACGTCAACAGCCCGTACGGGACGCACGCACACGGCCACGCCCACCCGGGTCACCGCCATGGACCGCCTGGCCGCCCTCGGCCGCGCCGAGCTGACGCTGCTGGTGCGCAGCAAGGCGTCCCTGGTCACCGCGGTGATCCTGCCGAGCATCATGGCCTTCGCGATGCGCGGCGTGGTCAAGCAGCTGGACCTGGGCGGCACCGGCCTGTCGGTGGCCACCGTCATGCTGCCCGCCGCGCTGGCGATGGCGCTGTTCTTCTCCGTCTACACGAACCTGGTCGGCGTGTACGTGCTGCGCCGCGAGACCCTCGTACTGAAGCGGCTGCGCACGGGCGAGGTGCGCGACTGGGAGATCCTCGTCGGCAACGCCCTCCCGGCGTTCGCCCTGGCGGTCGTGCAGTCCGTGCTGCTGGCGATGGGGATGACGGTGTTCCTGGACGCGGACGCGCCGGCCGCCCCGCAGCTGGCGGTGTTCGGCCTGCTCGTCGGGGTGGCGATGCTGGTCGCCGCGGGAGCGCTGACGGCGGCGTTCACCCGGACCGCGGAGAGCGCACAGCTGACGTTCCTGCCCTTCCTGCTGGTGACCATGGCCGCCTCGGGGGTCTACGCACCGCGTGAGGTGATGCCGGACACGATGGCCGACATCGCCGCCTGGCTGCCGTTCTCGCCGGTGATGGACCTGCTGAGGGGTGGCTGGACGGGCGGCCTGGGCGGTGCGGACCAGCTCCGGGCGGCGCTCCTCGCGCTGGCCTGGACGGGCCTGGCGGCGCTCGGTGCGCGCCGGTGGTTCCGCTGGGGACCGAGGGGTTGAGGACGGCGGAGCCCGAGGTGATGGGATGAGGAGCATGAGCGGGACGATGAGCATGAGCGTGGAGCACTGGGTGGAGCGGTTCGGGGGTCCGGACGGACCCGAGCGCTACCGCCGCTACACCCTCGGCACCGTCGTCTTCCTCGCCCTCACCGAGGCGGCGCTGTGGGCGTTCTGGATCGCCACGTCGGAGGCCGGGACGCTCGAGCTGGCCCTGGTGGCGGCGGTGGGCACGGTGCACGTCGCCGTCCAGGGGCTGCTCTCCCGCGCCGCCCTCCTCCACTACCTCGGCGCCGGACCGCGCCCGGTCTGGATGGTCGGGCTGTACGCCGCCGTCACCGTGGCCATGGCCGCCCTCGGGTGTGCGCTGCTGGCCGCGGGACGCATCCACGAAGGGAAGCTGGCGTCGTATCTGGTCTGGCTGCTGATGTACTACGCCGGCCCGCCGATGCTGGCGCTGCCGCGCCGCGCCGGGGCGGCGCTGGTCGCGGCGGTGCCGGTGGTGGCGCTCGGCGCGGCGGCGGCCAGCGGGCTGTCGGGCGAGACGCTGGCCCTCGCGATCGGCGCCAGCCTGCTGTTGGTTCCGTTCATGGCCACCGCGCTACGGGTCTCCGGGTGGAGCGTGCGGCTGATCGAGGAGCTGGCCAGGGCGCGGGCCACGCAGGCGCGGCTGGCCGTGGCGGAGGAGCGGCTGCGCTTCGGCCGCGATCTGCACGATGTGCTGGGCCGTAACCTCGCGGTGGTGGCGCTGAAGAGCGAATTCGCCGTGGAGCTGGCCCGGCGCGGCCGGGAGGAGGCGGTGGCCCAGATGGAGGAGGTGCAGCGGATCGCGCAGGAGTCACAGCGGGAGATCCGCGCGGTGGTACGCGGCTACCGCACCGCGGATCTGCACGCCGAACTGGCCGGGGCCCGGTCCGTACTCGAAGCGGCCGGGATCGACTGCCGGATCGAGAACGGCCCGGCGGCGCGGCTGCCCGAGCGGACGCAGACGGCGCTCGGCTGGGTGGTCCGCGAGGGAACGACGAATGTGCTCCGCCACGCGCAGGGCGCGTCCCGCTGCGAGGTCTCGGTGCGCGCGACGGTCGCGGGCTCGGTGGCACTGCTGATGGAGAACGACGGGGCGGACGCGGATCCCGGACCGGGCACCGGCAGCGGTCTGCCGGGGCTGCGCGAGCGCCTGGCCGAAGTGGACGGCACGCTGGCCACCGAACGGCGGCCGGACGGGATCTTCCGCCTGACCGCGAGGATTCCGTGGGAGGCGGGGGAATGATCAGGGTTCTGCTGGCGGACGACGAACACCTCATCCGGGGCGCGCTCGCCTCCCTCCTCGCGCTGGAGGACGACATCACCGTCGTGGCGGAGGCCGGATCGGGCGACGAGGCGCTGGCCATGGCCCGGGCACACCGCCCCGACGTGGCCGTCCTGGACATGCGGATGCCCGGGCGGGACGGGGTGTCGGTGGCGGCGCGGCTGCGCGACGAGCTGCCGGAGTGCGCCTCGATGATCGTCACCAGCCACGCCGGGGCCGGAGCGCTGAAGCAGGCACTGGCGGCGGGGGTGCGCGGCTTCGTGCCCAAGACGGTGTCCGCGCGGCGACTGGCCGAGATCATCCGCACGGTGCACACGGACGGCCGCTACGTGGACCACGAACTGGCGGCGGACGCGATCGCCGCGGGCGAGTCGCCCCTCACCCCCCGCGAGGCGGAAATGCTGTCCCTGGCCGCGGACGGGGCACCGGTGGCGGAGATCGCGTCCCGCGCCGCGCTGTCGCCCGGGACGGTGCGCAACTACCTGTCCGCCGCCGCGGCCAAGCTCGGCGCGGAGAACCGCCATGTGGCGGCGCGGATCGCCCGCGAGCGCGGATGGCTCTAGGCGGAGGGTGGCTGTGGGCGGGGTGGCCGTAGACGGAGGGTGGCTGTGGGCGGGGTGGCCGTAGACGGAGGGTGGCCGTAGGCGGGGGTGGCCGTAGGCGGGAGTGCGCCCATAGCCGTCAGCGCGGGCGGCGGCGTCGGCGGCGCCCGACGACGAGGGCGCCACCGCCCACGAGCAGTGCCGCCGCGCCCGCGGTCACCCACGCGGCGGCCGTGTCGGCGGGCCGGGACTCCGCCCGGGCGCGGGAGCCGGCTGGGTTGGCCGCGGGCGACGGCCGGGCCGGACCGGTGGCCGTGGCGGCCTTGACGATGAGGTCGGTGACCGCTTGGGGGTGGGCGATCATGGCCACGTGGGAGGAGTTGATCTCCACGGTGTGCGAGTGGGCGCGCTTGGCCTCGAACCGCTCCTGCCGTGGGTTGATGGTCTTGTCCTGCCGGGCGACGAGGAACCATGACGGGATCTGCCGCCACGCCGCCACCTTGGCCTTCTCCGAGAACGTGGCCGTGGCGGCGGGCCGTTGGGTCGCCGCCAGCAGCCTCGCCGTACCGGCGGGCAGGTCGGCGGCGAAGACCCGGTGGAGCTTGTCCCGCTCGAGGTACAGATCCGTGCCCCGCACCCCGCCACCGGCCCGGTAGGGCACCGCCTTGGTGGCGGTGGCGAGCTCGCTGGGGTACCGGGCGGCCAGCGTCTGCCCGCTCTCGCCCTTGTCGGGCATCAGCGCGGACACGTACACCAGCGACTTCACCCGGGAGTTCCCCGCCGCGGCCGTGCTGATGACCGCGCCGCCGTAGGAGTGGCCCACCAGCACGATCGGGCCCTTGACGTGGTCCAGGACGGAGGCGATGTAGGCGGAGTCGGTGGCGAGGCCGCGCAGCGGGTTGGCGGGGGCGATGACGGGGTAACCGCGGCGCTCCAGCCGTTCGATGACACCGTTCCAGCTGGAGCCGTCCGCGAACGCGCCGTGGATCAGGACCACCGTGGGTTTACGGCCCGCGGCGTCGTCCTCCGCGGTGGCCGGGGCCGCCACCGCCGCGCACACCGCCACGGCGCACCCGGCCACCGCGACACGTGCGCGGATCCGTCCGCGTGCCCGGATCCGTCCGCGTCCTGAGCCGAGAGCCGGAGACGCCGCCATGGTGTCCTCGTTTCCCTTGAGGGTTGTGGCTCCTCAACGTTGGCCGGACTCCCGGCGCGTGGCCGCGCGGCCGGGTCCGACCGGGTGAACCAGGTGATCCACCAGGGTCGTGCCGCGCTGACAACGATTCCCACGACCTGCCCGCGTCGTCCTTGTACTGCCTTTGCCTCGCGTTCGCCGGGCATTGGCCTGAGCTTGTTTGCATGCCGGAATGGACCACATCACCTTCTTGGTGGCGGTCGTCATCGTCACGGCCCTCGCCTTCGACTTCACCAACGGATTCCACGACACGGCCAACGCGATGGCGACCTCCATCGCCACCGGCGCGCTCACCCCCAGAACCGCGGTTCTGGTGAGCGGGATCCTCAACATCGTCGGTGCCTTCCTGTCCACCGAGGTCGCCAAGACCATCTCCGGTGGCATCGTCGACGACTCCCTGGTCACTCCAGGCATGATCTTCGCGGGGCTGGTCGGGGCGATCCTCTGGAATCTGCTGACCTGGCTGGTCGGGCTGCCGTCGAGTTCGTCGCACGCCCTGTTCGGCGGGCTGATCGGCGCCGTGTGGGTCGGTGCGGGCTCTCATGGCGTGCACTTTGACAAGGTTGTCGAGAAGGTGCTGATACCGGCGGTGGCCTCGCCGGTCGTGGCCGGTATCGCCGCGCTGCTGGCCACCTACCTCGCGTACCGGCTCACCGACCGGGCCCGTAAGAAGTCCGTGACCAAGGGCTTCCGGGCCGGTCAGATCGCCTCGGCCTCGCTTGTCTCGCTCGCACACGGCACCAACGACGCACAGAAGACCATGGGCGTCATCACGCTGACCCTGATCTCGACGGGCGCCCTTGGCCACGACGCCGGTCCGCCGCTGTGGGTGATCGCCTCCGCGGGCCTCGCCATCGGCCTCGGCACCTACCTGGGCGGCTGGCGGATCATCCGCACCATGGGCAAGGGCCTGACCGAGATCCAGTCCCCGCAGGGCTTCGCCGCCGAGACCGCCTCGACCACCGTCATCCTCACCTCCGCCCACCTCGGCTTCGCCCTGTCCACCACCCAGGTGGCCTCCGGCAGCATCCTCGGCGCGGGTCTCGGCCGGCGGCTGGCGGAGGTGCGCTGGGGCGTCGCGGGGCGCATGGTCATCGCCTGGATGGTCACCCTGCCCGCCGCCGCGCTGGTCGGCGGTGTCTCCGCGAGCGTGGTCACGAACGGCGGAAACATCGGTGCGGCGGTCGTCGCGCTGATCGGCGCGGCCCTCGCTGGGGGCATCGTGCTCCTCTCCCGCCGTAACCCCGTGGACGCGAAGAACGTCAACGACGCCCACGAGGTCACCATCCGCAACGAGCCGCCGGCCAAGGTCGGCACGGCCGCATAAGTCCTCGATTTCCGGAGAGTTGAAACGATGCATCTCGACTGGACCGCACTCGGCCAGGTCACCGCGGTGAGCATCGGCGTCACCATTGCCGTGGTCACCGTCTTCGCCCTCGGCGTCCTGGGCCTCGCCCGCGTGGAGGCGGCCCGTGAGGAGAACGGCACCGGCTCGACCCTGGGCCTCACCCAGGCCGGACTGTGCTTCGTGGCGTGCGCGGCGGTGGTGGCCTACGGAATCTACCTGATCGTGCCGCAGTTCCACTGAGAACGGGCAGTTCCACTGAGAACGGAAAGGAAGGACTGGATGACAACGCCGCCCTTGCTGTCCGAGCTGGCCGACCTGACGGTCGACTACAGCGACCACGACGACCCCGTGCTCATCCGGCCGGACGGAAGCCCGGTCGACACCTGGCGGGAGAACTATCCCTACGCGCACCGCATGGAGCGCAAGGAGTACGAGTGGCACAAGCGGCTCCAGCAGATAGAGCTGCTGAAGCTACAGAGCTGGATCAAGGAGACCGGACGCCGGCTCGTCATCGTCTTCGAGGGTCGGGACGCGGCCGGCAAGGGCGGCACCATCAAGCGCTTCACCGAGCACCTCAACCCGCGTGGCGCGCGGGTCGTGGCGCTGGAGAAGCCGACCGAGCGCGAACGCGGCCAGTGGTACTTCCAGCGGTATGTGGAGCATCTGCCGACCGCGGGGGAGATCGTGCTGTTCGACCGGTCCTGGTACAACCGGGCCGGTGTCGAGCGGGTCATGGGCTTCTGCTCCCAGGACGAGTACCGGCGCTTCACGCGCCAGGCGCCGCTCTTCGAGCGGATGCTCGTGGACGACGGCGTGGACCTGGTGAAGTTCTGGTTCTCGGTGTCCCAGAGCGAACAGCGCACCCGCTTCACGATCCGCCAGGTGGACCCCGTACGGCAGTGGAAGCTCAGCCCGATGGACCTCGCCTCGCTGGCTCGCTGGGACGACTACACCGCCGCGAAGGTCGCGATGTTCCGTGAGACCGACACGGAGTACGCGCCCTGGACGGTGGTCAAGAGCAACGACAAGAAGCGGGCGCGGGTGGAGGCCATGCGCAGTGTGCTCGCCCGTTTCGACTACTCCGACAAGGACGAGGAGGTCGTCGGCACCCCCGACCCGCGCATCGTGGGCGCGGCGGCGGGCCTGCTGGAGGAGGGCGAGGACGACACGAACGACGCCACGGGCGAGAGCAACGACGCCGACGGGCGCTGACGAGCACACCGAAGCCGGGCGGCGGGACCGCCCCGGGTTGTCCGCCGGGTCCGGGGCGCGGGCACCTTCGTCAACCGCCCGCTGGACTATGTGCTCTCCCAGAGCCGGGTCCCCTCGATGCACCAGATTATCCGCGAGGCGGGCGGGGGACATGCTGCCGGAGCTGGACGCGGCCGTGCACGACGTGGAGTCGCTGGACTCCATCCTGCGGCAGATGTGCGGGGTGACCCCGGTGCGCTCCTGGTGCCGGGTGAGCAGCGTGACCGTCGCCCCGCCCCGCAGGGCGACGGGCCCGTTCACCGGTGGCGGCGTTGGACGTACAGCCGACGGCCCTCCGGACCGGTCCACTCCAGCCGTACGACACCGGGCACGGCGGCGTCGGCGATGCGCGACGGATCGGACCAGTAGCCGAAGTTCGGGTTGCGGAAGAACGTGGCCCACAGGCGGCCGCCGTGGTCTTCGAAGACGTTGTTGTGGCCCGCGCCGACACCCGCGGTCCACCGCTTGGAGTACGGCCCCTCGAAGCGGTCCGAGACGGCGATGACGGCGTCGTAGTGGTACTGGGCACGGCCCGGACCGGGTGGGTCGTAGGCGTAGCGGGTGGTGCCGTCGGGATTGGCCGACGTCCGGTTCCACGCGGCCTGGAGGAGGTAGTACGCGCCCCCGTGCTTGAACACATACGCGCCCTCGAGATACGGCTCGGGGGAGTAGGGCCGCTGGCGGAACGCCGGGAGGTTGCTGGTCGGGACGATGTCCTCCATGTCGTCCCGGAACCTCGCGTACAGGTTGTTGTGCAGCACGAGCCACGCGTCGTCGCCCTCGGAGAAGAGGCTGCCGTCGATGTGGTGGTACGCGCCGGGCTCGATGAAGTCCGGCCCCCCGATGAACGGGTCGCCGAAGGGCTTGTCGTGATTGCCGTCGATGAGCCGGTACGGGCCCTCGACGCCACCCTCGCTCACCAGCAGGAACGAGCCGACCTTCCGGGAGTGGTCGCCCATGCACGCGACGATGTACCAGGTGCCGCGGAAGTAGTGCAGCTCCGGGGCCCAGACATTGCCACGCTTGCCGAACCGCTCGTCGTACCAGTACTGCTGCCACGGGGCGACGACGGTGCGTCCGGGCCGGTTCTCGCCGGCGAACTCGGGTGACCACACCTTGCCGCGCTCGGCGCGGGGCCGGATGCCGGTCGTGTCGACCAGCCGCCAGGGGCCCCGCAGGGACGGCGCCACCCACACGAAGATCCCGTCGTTCCACGGGCCGGCGGAGGTGAGCCCGGGGACGCGGGTGGTGCCCGTGGCCACGTAGACCGGACGGCCGTCCACGATGAAGCAGTTGACGTAGGTGTCCCGCATCCAGACCACGCCGCGCTCCCGGTCGCGGGGGCGTGGTTCGAGCGGGAGGATGAAGGAGTTGTCCTTGCGCGGCCACAGGTCGGGGCGGGTGTCCGCGAGGCCGTAGGGGTCGAGTTCGGGCCAGTTCGACGGGTAGCGCCGCAGCGCGGCGGCCTCCGGGGGCGATGCCTGGGCGGCGCCGGGCAGTCCGGCCGCCACGCCAAGGGAACCCGCGACTCCGGCCAACAATGTGCGTCTGTGGATGGGCAACCTGTTCTCGGAGCTGGTTGGCATGGGCACAGCATGCGGACGCCCGCCGATTTTCGTCAAGAGCCAGGAAAAAAGATGACGCGGCGTGGACCGGGTACCCGACGCGGGGCGCCCGGAGGGTCCGGACGCTCTGCCCGGAAAGGCGGTGGCCCAATGAACCCGCCCCGTGCCCGTGCGCACGGCACCGTGACCCAGCGGCTCATCGATGATCATCTGTTGTCCGGCCGGATGGCGCCGGGGGAGGAGATCGCGCTGCGGGTGGACCAGACGCTGACGCAGGACGCCACCGGCACGCTGGTGATGCAGGAGCTGGAAGCGCTGGATCTGGACCGGGTCCGCACCGAGGCCAGCGTCCAGTACGTCGACCACAACATCCTCCAGGCCGACGAGCGCAATGCCGAGGACCACCTCTTCCTGCGCTCGGCCGCCCGCCGCTTCGGCCTGTGGTTCTCCAAACCCGGCAACGGCGTCTCGCACCCGACCCATATGCACCACTTCGGCGCCCCCGGCAAAACCCTGGCCGGTTCCGACTCGCACACCTGCGCCGCCGGTTCCCTGGGCATGCTGGCGATCGGCACCGGCGGGCTGGAAGTGGCGCTCGCCATGGCCGGACGGCCGCTCCACCTCACCATGCCGAAGGTCTGGGGCATCCGGCTGACCGGGGAGCTGCCCCCGTGGGTCAGCGCCAAGGACGTGATCCTGGAGCTGCTGCGCCGTCACGGGGTGCAGGGAGGCGTCCAGCGTGTGCTGGAGTACCACGGCCCCGGGCTGGCCTCACTCACCGCGATGGACCGTCATGTCATCGCCAACATGGGGGCGGAACTCGGCGCCACCACCACCGTCTTCCCCGCGGACGGGGCGGTGCGCGGCTTCCTCGACGGGGTGGGGCGCGGCGATGACTTCGTCGAGATCACCGCGGCGGAGGACGCGGCCTACGACCTCGACGAGGAGATCGACCTGTCGTCACTGGAGCCGCTCATCGCGCGGCCCACCTCTCCGGGCAATGTCGTGCCGGTCAGGGAGGCCGCCGGGGAGCCCATCGCCCAGGCCGTCATCGGCTCCTCCGCCAACCCCGGATTCCGCGACTTCGCCGTCCCGGCCGCCATGGTGGCGGGACGCCAGGTCCCGGCCGGGGTGAGCCTCGACATCAACCCGACATCCCGCGAAATCCTCCAGGACCTGACGCGCTGCGGTGCCACATTCGACCTGATCGCCGCCGGTGCCCGCATCCACCAGTCGGGCTGTCTGGGCTGCATCGGCATGGGGCAGGCCCCGGCCACCGGAAGCAACTCCCTGCGCACCTTCCCGCGCAACTTCCCCGGCCGCTCCGGCACCACGGACGACGCGGTGTGGCTGTGCTCACCGGAGACCGCCACGGCCTCCGCGCTGACCGGCGCCATCGCGGATCCGCGCGACTGGGCGGACCGCGTCTCGGCGGCGGCCCCGCCCACGCCGGCCGCGCCCGACCCGCCGTCGAACAACGACGCCATGCTGGAACCACCGCTGCCACCGGACGAGGCCGCGCGCGTCCGGCTGGTACGCGGCCCCAACATCTCCGCGCTGCCGGAGCTGGATCCGCTGCCGGACAGCATTCACGGCCCGGTGCTCCTCAAGGCCGGTGACGATGTCTCGACCGACGAGATCTCGCCGGCCGGGGCGGCCGCCCTGCCCTACCGCTCCAACATCCCCAAGCTGGCGGGATTCACCCTCATCCGGCTGGACCCCGACTATCCGCGGCGCGCCGAGGCGGTCCGGGAGGACACCGGGCACCTCATCGTCGCCGGTGCCAACTACGGCCAGGGCTCGTCCCGCGAACACGCCGCCATCGCCCCGCGCTACCTCGGCCTGCGAGCCGTCATCGCCAAGTCCTACGCCCGCATCCACTGGCAGAACCTGGTCAACTTCGGTGTGCTGCCGCTCGAATTCGAGGATCCCGCCGACTACGACCGCATCGACCCCGACGACCGGCTGCATATGTCCGGTCTGCGCGAGGCCCTCGCCCCGGGTGCAGAACCGACCCTCCGCGTCCGCAACGCGACCCGGGACGAGGAGTACAGCGTCCGCCACCGCCTCTCGCCCCGGCAGCGGGAAGCGGTGCTCGCGGGCGGTATCATCCCGGCTCTCGCATCCTGAGGTGAGCGCTATGACACTGAGCGACGGTACGTATCGGATGGGCCCGCCGGACGCCCGGCTGCTGATCAGAACCAGCCGTACCGGGCTCGGCCGGAGAGCGGGACACGATCTGACGCTCGAGGCCGCCCGCTGGTCCGGGGAGGTGGCGGTTGCCACCGGCGCCCCTGAGGAGTCGTCGGTGAGCGTGACGGTCGAGGCGGACTCGCTGGAGGTACGGGAGGGGACCGGCGGGCTGAAGCCACTCACCGAGGGCGACCGGGCCGACATCAAGCGGACGCTGGAGGGCAAGGGGCAACTGCACACCGCGGAGCACCCCACGATCACCTTCCGCTCCACCCGCGTCACCGGAACGCCCCAGTCCTTCGAGATCACGGGCGACCTCACCATCAAGGGCCGGACCCACCCGGTGACGGTGCGGGGGAGCGCCGATCCGGACGGAACGCTGCGCGGCTCGGCGTCCTTCACCCAGTCCACCTGGGGCATCAAGCCGTACACCGCGTTCCTGGGCGCGTTGAAGCTGGCCGACGAGGTACGGGTGGAGTTCATATGCCCCGGCGTGGCGGGCCGTTGAGGGCCCGCCACGCCGGGGGCGCAGCCAGGGGGTGCCGCTAGCCGTCGGTCCGGGACGCGTCCAGGCAGCTCTTCGCGCCCTTGCACCGCTGGAGCGCGGTGAGGGTGCGATGCAGGGCGGCCCGTTGCCCGGCCGTCAGGGACGCCTCCCGGTTGTTCAGCTGCTCCGGGTCGGAGTCCAGATCGTAGAACTCGCGCTCCCCGTCGGTGTATTCGACGTAGAGGGAGTCATCGGTCCGCATCGCCGCGTAGGTCGGCGGATCGCCCGCGTTCTCGGGCGCCGCGTCGGGATCGCCCTTCTTGGACGCCGCGCGATGGTGCTCGACCAGGACGGTCTCGCGCCACTCCTTCTCCGAGCGCCCGTGCATCAGGTCGTTGAGGCTGCGCCCGTCCACGGTCGACGGCGGGTCCAGGCCCGCGAGGTCCAGGAAGGTCGGGTTGAGGTCGACGTTCTCCGCGAGCTGCGACACCTTCTCACCGGCCGGAACATCGGGTCCGGTGACCATCAGCGGTACGTTGATATCGGTGTCGTAAGCGGTCTGCTTTCCGGTGCGGAGTCGGTGTTCGCCCATGTGGAAGCCGTTGTCCGAGCCGAACACGATATAGGTGTCGTCCGCCAGGCCCTTGTCCTCGAGTGTCTTCTCCAGCTGACCGATCATGTCGTCGACCGCCTGGACCGAGCGCACTCGCTTGGCGAAATTCCCGTCGATCCTCTTCTTTTCCTTCGACGTCAGTGGTGACAACGAGCGCTGCCACTCCGGCGCGTTAAGGGTCGCCTTGTCATAGGCATCGGTCTGCGGAGCCTTGAGCCCCGGGAACTTGCCCTTGTCGCGCGGCGCGGGTACGTAGGGGCCGTGCGGTGCGAACGTGGCCACCTCCAGCATGAACGGCTTCTTCTCTTCCGCCGAGGAGCCGACGAACGAGGTGGCCTTCTTCGACAGGACGTCCGTCAGATAGTCCTCGGGGGCCTTTCCATAGGGCACGACCTTGCCGTTCTCGTTCAGCTCGTAGTTGTACTCATTGTAGCCCTGCCCGGCGACGTCCCACTCGTCCCAGCCGGAGGGCACATAGGGCTTGTCGGTGCCGTTCTTGTCGCCCGGCTGATATCCGTTGAGGTACTTGCCCATGAACCCGGTGCGATAGCCGGCACGTTGCAGCGCGGGCCCGAAGGTCTTCTTTTCGTTGCCGTTCTTCAGAAAGGCGCGGTAGCCGCCGTCGTCTCCGCTGTTGGTGAAGACACCGGTGTTGTGCGGGTATTGACCGGCGAGGATGGACGTACGCGACGGGCAGCACAGCGAGTCGGTGGCGAAGAAGTTACTGAAGGTCGTCCCCTTCTTCTGCATCTCCTGTACGTGCGGCATGTACTTCACGAGATTCCATGCCAGGTCGTCGGTGAGGACGTACACGATGTTGGGCTTCGTGCCGGAAGCCGAGCTGTCGGTGTCAGAGGTGGCACCTTCGGCCGTGTTCCCCATTCTGTTGTTGCACGAGGCCAACATCGCGACGGCCAGGGCCGCACACAGGGCGGCGAGGACACGTGGACGGCGACTGCCGAACATGGCGCAACCTCCTATGAGTTGTGCGTCTTCGTCGTCGCCGGGAACCGTAGGAGGCGGCTTTGTGTGATTCTTGTGAGTCGGCTACGGCGTGGTGGCGTGCCGTTTGACGAGTTCGTAACTGCGCAGCCGGGCGTCCAGCGCGTGGACCGGTGTGACCAGCATCAGCTCCTCCGCGCCCGTCGCCTTCGCCACCTCCGCCAGCCGCCGCAGCACGGTCTCGGGCGTGCCGTACGCCTGATGGGCCCCGAACGCCGCGACCCCCGCCCGCTCCTCCGCGGTGAAGGGGTGCGCCGACGCCTCTTCGGGCGAGGGGAACGCCGTCTCGCTGTGGCCCTTGAGGAGCCCGGCCTTGACGACGTTCATCGGGCCCGCCAGCCACCTGGCCTCGTCCTCGGTCTCGGCGCACACGGTTTCCACGCACACCAGCACACGGGGGCTCCCGCACCACGGGGAGGGGGAGAAGTGGGCGCGGTAGTGGTCGAGCGCGGCGAGGGTGTTGTCGGGGCGGATGTGATGGGCGAAGGCCATGGGCAGGCCGAGCCGCGCGGCGAGCGCCGCACCGGCCTCGCTGGAGGCCAGCAGCCACGGCTCCGGGAGCGTGCCGAGCGCGACCTCCTCGACCAGGAACCGCAGCGTCGCCGCCACATCCTCCCGGTACTCGTCGTCCGTCGCCGTACCGGCGCCACGCCGCAGCGCCCGGGCCGTGGCCTCGTCGAAGGTGCCGGGGCCGCGGCCGATGCCCAGGTCGATCCGGTCCGGGTGCAGCGCGGCGAGGGTGCCGAACTGCTCCGCCAGCATGATGGGGGCGTGGTTGGGGGCCAGTACACCTCCGGAACCCAGGCGGATGGCGGAGGTCGACGCGGCCGCGTGGGCGGTCAGCACCACGGGCGGGAAGGCGCCGATGGCGGGGGAGTGGTGGTGCTCGGCGTACCAGAGTCGGCGGTAGCCGAGGGCGTCGAGGCGCTGGGCGAAGGCGGTGGTGTCACGAAGCGTGTCCACGGCTCGCGTACCAGCTTGGACCATGGCGACTTCCAGCGCGGAGAGCGGCACATCGATCATGCTGTGAGCATACGGAGTCCCGGTGGGGTGTGGCAGCGGTTCCCGGACCCCGGGTGTTCGGAATCCCGGTGGTCAGGGTATGCGTTGACGGTTTGGCCTACGAAAGAGGAGCGAGCCCCCATGGCTGCCACGCTGGACGACATCACCCGCACCTGGCTTCGGGAACCCCGGTTCTGGCAGGTGGCCACGTTGAACCCGGACGGCTCGCCGCAGTTGACGCCGATGTGGGCCGATCTGGAGGACGGCCTGGTGGTGATCAACACCTCGGCGGGCCGGGTCAAGGAGGAGAACCTCCGGCGTGATCCCCGCGTGTCGCTGTGCTGCATGGACACCGAGGACCCGTATCACCGGGTGGAGATCCGGGGCAGCGCCGTCCGCTTCGTCGAGGGCGATCCGGCCGTACGGGTGATGGACCGTCTCGCGCGGAAGTACCTGGGCACGGAGACGTTCCCCTGGCTGGCCCCCGGCGAGGTGCGGGTGGCGGTCTACATCGAGCCGCACCATGTCCACCGCGTGACCGGCGTCGAGAAGTTCCGGCCGGGGGTGCTGCCGGAGGCGTGAGAGCGCCCCCGCGGCCGATCGAGTGGGGGCCGTCCGCTCCGCTCCGTGGGATGCTGGCCGACAGGGGACGTATCCGGACATCGGGGGAGTGCGGAGTGGACGAGGAGAGGCGCCGCGACGACGGCGAGGACGGTGCGCGGGCGCTGCGCGTGTGGGCCGACGTCGCGGCTCACCAGGCGCAGGACGTGCTGCGTCGCGCGGCGGACGACCCGGCGCGGCCCGTCGCGCTGTCCCGGGCGATCGAGCATCTCAGCGCCATCGAGCGGCTGTTGCCCGCGGACGATCCGCTCCGCGACCGCTTCGTGCCCTTGCTGGGCGTCATGGTGTGCATGCGGTTCGTCGGCCGTGGGGCGGGCGACACGTCCGAGGACGCCCGGCTCGAACGGGAGCATGCCCTGCGCCATCTGCGCTGGGCCGACCGCACCAGACCGCTCACCGACCCGTTCGCGGTGAAGGCCCGGAGCGCGCTGCTCCAGCTGCTCGTCCCGGAGCACTGCGCACGGGCCTGGCGCGCGTGGCGCCACGGCCCACGCCGGCAGCCGCCGCTCCGGGCCTCCGGTCCGCCGACCGCCCCCGAGCGGGCGGACCTGGCGGAGGCCAGGGAGGTGCTGAAGCGCCTCACCGCCGGGCCGGAAGATCCGGACATGCGCGGGATCCTCGAATTCCTCGCGTCGGAGATCGGGGAACCGGAGACCGGGGAACCGGAGACCGGGGAACGTGCCGTGGACCCGCTGGCCGACGCCGTCCAGGGCGTGCTGCGCTGGGCCACGGACGACATACCGCGGTTCACAGGGCTCCTGGTGTGGCTGTGCAGGGTCGTGAACAACCCCGCGACCTCCCCCGAGGCGGCCGACGCGGAATTGGCGGCCCTTGGCCTGGACCGTCCGGCCTTCGCGCCGCTGCGCGAGCTGCTGACCGGGCTCGGGTCGGGCGAGGGCGACCCCCGGGTGCTGGCCCGGGACGTCCATCGCGGTGCGGACGTCGCCCGGCGGGCGCTGCGGGAGCTGTCGGCGCACACGCCTGAACGGGCCCGCATCGCCAGGCTGCACGCCGCCCTGCTGGTGTGGGCCAACCTCCTGGTGCCCGGCACGATGGACTTCGACGAGGTGGACGAGGCCCTGTCGGAGCCCGGGCCGGATCCTGACGACCGTCCCGCCGGACCGGGGTATTTCGGCCTGGAGCAGCAGCTGGCCACTCTGGTCGATGGCGTACGGGTCTCCCAGACCGGGGATCTGGCACACCTGGAGACCAGCGCCGCCCGGATTCGGGAGATGATGGACGCCTCGCCAGGGGACGGTGAGAGGGCCGCGGCCGCCCGTCGTACCCTGGCCACCGGCCTGGCCGGGCTCCTCCACGAGGCGGCGACACTCGGGGGCAGTCTGCGGGCCGCCGACGCCGCCCGGACGATGGGCAGGGAATTGCGCTCCGCTTGCGAGGGCGATGGCTCACTGACACTGACGAACAAGCTCACCTTGGTGGTGTTCGCCGCCCAGAACGAGCTGGCTCTGGCCCGCCGCAGCGGGGATCCCACCGTGCTGCCGCGCCTGGTCGAGGAGCTGACCGGCCTGTACGCCACCCTGCCGCCCGACCAGGAGAACCGCTTCGGTCTGGCCAGCACCCTGGCCGAGGTGCATCAGGAACAGGCCGCCCGCACCAAGGATCCGGAGGAACTCCGCGCCGCGGCCCGGTACCTGAGGGAGGTCGCGGAGACCGACTCCCGGGGGATCGCCCCCATGCTCAGACCGTACTTCCCTGCCCTGCGCGCCTCCTCGCTGATCCGGCTGATCACGATCGAGCCCAGTCGGGACGCCGCCGACGAGGCCATCGCGGAGGTCCACCGGATCCTCGACGGACCGCAGCCCACCCCCCGCGAGGAACTCCGGCTGCGGTATCAGCTCGGCCGGGCCCTGCTGCACGCGGCCGGTCAGCTCGATGACCCGGACCTGCTCGACGTGTGCATCACCGAACTGTCCCAGGTCCGCGAGAAGATCGCCTGGGGGCACGGCTTGCCGCACTCCGCCGACGCCCTGACCCAGCTGTCCGATGCCCACTGGCTGCGCCGTCAACGCGGCGGTCCGAACGTCGACGAGGACCGGGAGGCCGCCCTGGCCACCAGAAGCGAGGCGCTGGTCAGCTTGTCCGCCGACGTTCTCCTCCAACTCGGCTCCGAACACGGCCTGTCCGTGGCCCGCTTCGGGTCGGCACAGGCGCTGTGGCTGGCCTACTGGACTACGGTGTGCGACCGCCCGGCCAAGGCGGTGGACGCGCTGGAACTGGGCCGGGCCCTGGTGTTGCGGGCCGCCGCCGCGTCCCGCGGCATTCCCGAACTCCTCGAAGCCCGGGGACACCCGGACCTGGCCCGGCAGTGGCGCGCCGAGGTCACCGCGGACGTGCCCCAGCCCGACACCGCGGCCGGGCCGCCGGACCAGGCCGCCGGGCAACCGATCCCGGGCACCCTGCGAGCCAGGGCACTCGACGCGCTGGGCGCGGGCAGCGGCGCGGACGCCGGGAAGCTGCTCGACACCCCGGACGTGCCGGCGCTGAGGGCCGGTCTCACCGCCTCCGGCACCGACGCGCTGGTCTATCTCGTCCCCGGGCCCGCCTCCGGCATGCCCGGCTTCGCCCTGATCCTGCGCCCTGGCACCGGCGACGCGCGGCACGCCATCCTGAAACTGCCGTTGCTGACCCCCGGCAGCCCGCCACTGGAGCGCTACCTCGACGTCACCGCCCGGCGTACCGGGGCGGCCGCCGCCACGGCGGATCCGGGCCGTCAGACGGAGTGGGACGGGCAGTGGGAAGCGGCGTTGCGCGAACTGTGCGACTGGGCCTGGCCCGCCGCGATGGGTCCCGTCCTGGCCGCCGTGGGCCCGCTCCACCAGCCACCCAGGATCGTGCTGGTGCCCTGTGGGCCGCTCGGCGCGGTCGCCTGGCACGCGGCCCGCACCCCGTACGGGACCAATGGGCGCGAGTACCGGTACGCGTGTGAGGAAGCGGTGCTCAGCTACGCCCCCTCCGGCGCCGAGTTCCTGCGGGCCGCGCCCCGGGACCGGCTGCCCACCACCGCCGGGCAGGTCCTGGTCGCCGACCCCGAACTCAGCCTCGTATGGGCCGAGATCGAGGCGGAGGCGCTGCACACGGCCTGCTACCCGGACGGCCTCCGCTACGGCGAGTTCCCCACGGCCGACGTCAGCGACGCGCCGGGGACACCCGAGGACATCCTCGCCGCCCTGCCCGGTGGCGGCTCACCGGTGGCCGTTCTGCACATCTGCTGCCATGCCCTGGCCGGTCCGGACCCCACGCGCTCGGCACTCTGGCTCGCCGCCCCGCCCACCGGACCCGAGGACGCGGGACGCCTGACCGTGGCCCGCATCCTGGACGGCGCCGTCACCGAACAGCCGCGCGCCGCAGGCCCGTTGGTGGTGCTCAGCGCCTGCGAGACGGATCTGAGCACCCGCGACCACGACGAGGCCCTGACCCTGTCCACCGCCCTGGTCGCCCGTGGCGCGGCCGATGTCATCGGCTCGCGCTGGGCCGTGAACGACGCCCCGACGGCCCTGATGATGGCCGTCTTCCACGACTTCGTCACCACACACGGCCTCGCCCCGGTGGACGCCCTGCGCGCGGCCCAGCTCTGGATGCTCGACCCGCGCCGCGAGCCCCCGCCCACCCTCCGCGGCGAACTCCGCGGCGAGGCCACCCGCACCGACCTCGACCACATCCACTTCTGGGCCGCCTTCACCCACCAGGGCAACCCGGCGGCCCGGGACCCACACTGATCCGGGCCTGAGCCGGTCGATCAGGTCCGCAACCGCGGGCACCGCGGACGTGGCGGTGGGTATGGGGTTGCACCTTCCGTAGCGGCATGTGGTCCGGTGGACTGACGTCCCGATCCCTTGAGGAAAGGTCCCTGCTCATGCGTTCGTCCTTCATGCCACCCCGCCAGGTCAAGATCGGTGACGCGGCGGCCTTCGTCGGCATCACGCCACGGGCGATTCGCCATTACCACGCGATCGGCCTGCTCCCCGAGCCTGAGCGGGGCGGCGACGACCGGCGCCGCTACGGGTACGAGGACATGATCCGCCTGCTGTGGATTCGCAAGATGGCCGACGCCGGGATCCCCCTGGACGACATCCGTGACGCCTTTACCACCGGCATGGCTTCCACCGGTGCGGACAGCGGAGACGGTATCGCCGACATCCTGGAGCGGTTGGACGAAACCCTCGCCGAGCAGGAGGCGGAATTGCGGCGGCAACGGACCGCCGTGCAGCGGATGCGCACCGAAGGCAGCCGGATGGGCCTGCTCTCCGACTTCGTCACCGAACGCCTCAAGAGCCTGCCCGAGGGCTCCCTCCGTCAGGCCGACTTGGACAGTCTGCTGGTCACTGAGCGCATCTTCGGCCCGCTCGGCGCCGCCCTCCAGGCCACCCGCTTCGTCGCCCTGGCCACGCATCCCGCTCTGCGGGAGGATTCCGACCGCATCGATGACGCCGAGGAGGCACTCGATGACAGTGTCGCCGTCGATGATCCACGGGTGGCTCAAGTGGCCGTCGAGCGGCACGCCTTCGAATGCGCCCTCCAAGCCGTCATCGAGGAGTCCGGCCTGGACAAGGACGACGATGCCCTCTGCGACGCCTGGGACACTTTGCACCCCGCTACCGCCGAGGACGGCGAGGACGGGGCCGACCGCAGCTCTGGCCGGCGGGAGGCCGACTCCATGAGCGTGCTCGAGGCCATCGGCAAGATGCCCTACGACTTCTCCCCAGCCCGCCTGCGCTGTATGGAACTGGCCGAAGAGCTATCCGCCCAGGACTCACCCGCTACCTGGAGCAGGGGCTAGCCGAGGACGAGCGGGAGCTTCGCGGCCAGATCGCCCAGGTCGGCCCGCTCTTCCGCGGTCGGGGCCCGTCGTCCGGTGCCGACCAGCAGCGTGTCCCGGTCGGACCATGACGAGGGGAACGCCGCCCCGGCGATCCTCTCCAGCATCTCTCGCGCCCCGGCGAGGCTTTCGGCGGGAGGGCCCGCCACGCCCGGGAGGTGGGCGATCAGGTCGAGATGGTGCAGGGTCCACTCCATGACGTACGCGGAGAGGTAGTCGCCCGCGGTGAGCACCACATCGCGGGTGCCGACCCGGACGGCCGGGTCGGCGAGCCCGGCCGCGCGTCCGGCGGCGGAGCCCACGTCGTCGAGGTGGAACTTCAGCAGCCACGGGTCCTCGTACGCGGCGGCCAGCCGGACGATCAGCGCGTCGAGCGGATCGTCGCCGGTCGGTGGCGTGTCGGCCACCTCCCAGTAGGACACCGCGTCGCGCGTGGGTTCCGCGTCGGTGGGGGTCGCCAGGGTGATCAGGACGTCCTGCGCGTCGATGACCAGGTGGCACACCAGGTCCCGTACGAGCCAGCCGGCACAGCCGGAGGGCCGTGCGAAGTCCTCGTCCGGGAGCTCGGCGACCGCCGTGAGCAACGCCGTCCACGAGCGTGAGAAGAGATCCACGGCCGCAAGCTAGCAGCGCGCGGCCCGCCCCGCGACCGATTTCTTCCCCGTCCCGCGACCGATTTCTCCCCCGTCCCGTGAACGCCCAACTGGGGCCCGGAAGCGGGGGATTGGCGGGGCGCCGACGCCATCGGCCCGGCCCGTCAGGTGTCGTAGTGGCGTACGTCGTCGAGGTATTCGCGCGCCCGCTCCTGGACCAGCGGGGGCAGTTCCCCGGCGGCCAGATCCGCGAAGGTGGTCTTCTCCAGCACCTGCCGCAGACTCGCCCGCACCGCGCGCCACACATCCGGCAGCACCGCCGCCGCCCCCGGGTACTCCAGACCGCTGAGGCCCACGTCCCGCACATTGGCCAGCGGGCCGTCGATGGCGCGGATCGCGTCGGCGAGGGTGATCTCCTTCGCCGGGCGCGCCAGCAGATATCCGCCTTCCGGGCCCCGCACACTGCGCACCAGATGGGCCAGGCGCAGCTCGCGCAGGATGCCGAAGAGGAAACGCAGGGGGATGTCCTGCCGGGTCGCCACCTGTTCGGCGGTCAGGGGTGAGCCCTCCGCGGCCGCCAGTTCGGCCATCGCCCGGACGGCATAGTCCGACTTGGCTGTGATCCGCACCAGGGCAAGTTATCACGCACGTCCGTTTCATGGGGTCGGGCCCCATACCACCGGCTTGGGCATCCACCCTGGTGGCGGTCGAGGTCGCCGCGTTGTTCCGCCATGAGTTCACCAAGTTCATTGAATTGGTGAACTTAGATGGCTACGGTACCGGTTGCGTGAGCGGGGCATCGATCCTTTCCCGCTCCGCCGCCGGTTCCGGGGAAGCAGGAGGTATCGCATGGCGTCGCCAGAGCCGTGTAGCACGTCAGGGCCGTGTACGAGGACCGTCGCCGTCGTGGGGGCGGGGGCCGCGGGCGCGCTGGTGGCGATCCAGCTCTGCGAGACCGCGGCACGCCGCCGTGTCCCGTTCGAACTCCTGCTGATCGACCCGGCCCCGGAGGCCGGCCGTGGTGTCGCCTACTCCACCCTCGACCGGCGCCACCGCCTCAACGTGGTGGCGGGCAGGATGAGCTGTTACCCCGACGATCCCGGACACTTCGTGCGATGGCTCTGCCACCACGGCGAACCGGGCGTGCGGAGCGGCGACTTCGCGGAGCGCTACCGCTACGGCGCCTACCTCGCCGACACCCTCGGCCGGGCCATCATGGCGGCGCAGGGTGTGGTCACCGTCCGCCGGCTGCGCACCCGGGCCACCGGCTGCCACTGGACCACTCTCCCCGGCGGGGACCCGCGGGCCCGGCTGGAGCTCGCCGACGGCCGTACCGTCGAGGCGCACCGCGTGGTGCTGGCCACCGGGCCGTCCCGCGCCTCCTCCGCCTGGGCCCCCGAGGAGCTGCGCGGCAGTGACCGCTTCATCACCGACCCCTGGGCGCCGGGCGCCCTGGACGCCGCCCTCCAGGACGGGCAGAAGGAGGATGTGCTCCTCGTCGGCACCGGGCTGACCTCGGTGGACATCGCCATGACGCTCGACCGCCCCGGCCGCACGGTGCACGGCGTGTCCCGTGGCGGAAGGCTGCCGCAGGCGCATGCGGTGGACCCGCTGCCCGCCGCCGCGTGCGCGACGCCGCTGCGCGGTCTCTCCCTGGCGGCGCTGCGGGCCGCGGTACGTCAGCACATCGGCCGTGTCATGCGCACCCACGGCGACTGGCGGCCCGCGGTGGACGGACTGCGCCCGGTCACGGCCGAGATCTGGGCGTCGATGTCCACGGCGGAACGGGCCGAGTTCGTGGAGCAGGACGGCTCGTTGTGGAACACCCACCGCCACCGCATGCCCCCGGCCACCGCCGAGGCGGTCGGGCGCATGCGCCGCGCCCGGCGGATGCGGACGTACCAGGGGCGGCTCGCCTCCGCGTCGGCCCGGCCCGACGGATCCCTGACCGTGTCCCTCACCACGGGCGACGGCCCGCGCACGCTGCCGGTGGGCTGGGTGGTGGACTGTACGGGGCCGGGCCTGCGGCTCTCCGACACGGCCGACCCGCTGTGGCGCAGCCTGCTCGACCAGGGCGCCGCGCTGCCCGGCCCGCTCAGCATGGGCGTCGCCACCGATCACGGGCGGCTGCGCGGCGCGGACGGCGGCACCACACGTCCCCTGTGGACCCTCGGCGCGCCCCGCCGCGGCGAGTTGTGGGAGACCACCGCCATCCCGGAGATCCGGGCACAGGCCGCCACCATCGCCGAGGCCGTCCTCGGCCCCTGGACGGCCCCCGCGCCGCCCGCCACCGGCGGCGGCACGGCCCGGCGCCGGACACGCCGGCCCACGGACACCTCGGGCCTCCCCCTCAGCACCCACGCGGCCGCCGCCACCGCCTACCGCCTCGGTGTGGACCGGCTGCTGAAGGTCCGTACCGGGGCCGCGCAGGCGCTCCGCCGCTCCGTGGCGCTCGACCCCGGATTCGCCCTCGGCCACGCCGCGCTCGCGCTCATCGGCCATGAGTGCGGGGCCGACGTGGATGTCCCGCGCGCCCTGGCCGACGCCCGGCGCGCGGTGCGCGAGCGCGCCGACGCCCACGAACGCTCCTTCGTGGACGTCGTCTCCCGACGTGTCCTGCACCCGCCCGCGGACGGCGACGCCGCCCTCCTGCGCCACTTGGCGGACTACCCGGGTGACGCGCTGGCGCTCGCCGTCGCCGTGCCCACCATCGCCTTCTCCGGTCTGCGCGATCTCGACGGCACCACCGCGCTCCGCGTGGTCGAGCGCACCGCCCCGGCACACGGGGAAGGCTGGTTCCACACCTCCCTGCTCGCCTTCATGCGTCAGGAGCAGGGGCGTTATGACGAGGCCGGAGTCCTGGCCGAGCGGGCCCTGGCCGCCGAACCCGCCTCCGGCCACGCCATGCACGCCCTCGCCCATGCGCACTACGAGTCCGGTGACCATCGGACGGGCCGTGTGCGGCTCGAACGATGGCTGGCCCACCAGGGCCGGGGCGGAACGCACCGCGCCCACTTCTCCTGGCACGCCGCCCTGCACGACCTCGCACTCGAGGACACGGCGGCGGTGCGCCGCCGGTGGGCGGAGCAACTGTCGCCCGGGAAGGTGTACGGGGTCCGCGCCCTGGTCGACTCCGGCTCCCTGCTGTGGCGCGCCCGGCTGGCGGGCGCGTGGCAGGGCCCGTTCCCGATCGGCGACGTCCTGGACACGGCGCCCGCGGACGTCCTGGAGCGTCCGGCCACCGCGTTCGTCGCGCTGCACTCCGCCATCGCCCTCACCGCCGCGGACGACCTCCCGGGGCTGCGGCGGCTGCGCGTCCACGCCCTGCGCGCCGATGAGGTGCAGCGAAGCGTCATCGCCCCGCTGTGCGCGGCGTTCGAGGACATCCTGGAGGAGCGCTGGGCCGACGCGGCGCGCGGATTGGAGCGACTCCTGCCACGGCTCCCCGGCGTGGGCGGCAGCGCCGCGCAGCGCGAGATCGTGGAGGAGGCCCTGCTGTACGCGCTGGTGTCCGCGGGCCGGTGCGAGGCGGCCCGGGATCGCCTGGCGGAGCGGCTGGACCGCCGTTCCTCTCCCCACGACCGGCGACGGCTGACGGCCCTCTCCTCCTGACAAGCGCCCCGGGCCGGATTCCCGGACCGGGTTCCCGGCCCGGGGCGGTGACGTGTGAGGGGATGACAGTGGACCAGACCACTTCCGTCCCATGTCTTGACCGTGAACGGACAGCGGGTATGGTCTAGACCTAGCGCGGCGCTGATTCACGGCCGCCCCTCGCGGCCCATGAAGCGTTCCGTGCAGCCACCCCCCACATCCCCCCACATCCTCACCTTCGGCAAGGACTTCCCGTCTGGCGTGGGGCCTCGCCGTGAAGGAGTTGGCATGAACATGAAACGGAAGTTGGCGGTTGTCGTCGGCGCGGGGATAGCCCCCATGATCGCTCTGAGCCTCCCCGCGAGCGAGGCGAGCGCGCACGGCTACATCTCCACCCCGCCGAGCCGCCAGGCCCAGTGTGCGGCCGGGACCGTGCCCTGCGGCGACATCAAGTACGAGCCGCAGAGCGTCGAGGGCCCCAAGGGGCTGACGAGTTGCAGCGGTGGCAACGCGAAGTTCTCCGAACTCGACGACGACGGCAAGGGCTGGACGGTCACGCCCATCCCGTCCAAGGCCGACTTCACCTGGAAACTGACCGCGCGTCACGCGACCAACACCTGGCAGTACTTCGTCGGCGGCCAGAAGATCGCGGAGATCAACGACGGCGGGGCGCAGCCGGGCGAGACCGTCACCCATCAGGTGGACTTCGGCAGCCTGAAGGGCAAGCAGAAGGTTCTCGCGGTCTGGAACATCGCGGACACCGCCAACGCCTTCTACGCCTGCATCGATGTGAACATCGGCGGCTGAACGCGGGCGGTTGAACGAACCCGGTTGAACGCCGAAGGCCGGTCGCCCCTGGGGCGGCCGGCCTTCGGTGTCGCCGCGTCCGCGGTGCGCATGGCGCCCGGCTATCGGGGGCCGTACGTAAGCCTCCGCAGCAGCTTTTCGGCGGGCCCCGGAAGCGACCGGCGCTGGAGGAGACAGGCCCCGGCCACCGTGGCGAGCCAGATCAGGACGGCGCTCAGAAACGCGGCGAGCGTCGGGCTGCCGCTCCGCTCTCCGAGCGCGAGGGCGAACGGGGAGAGCAGCACGACCCACGCGAGGGACTGGAACAGATAGCCGCTCAGCGACCGCTGGCCCAGGGCCGCCAGCGCCTCCACGGGAAGCTTCCCTCCCGAGGCGGCGCGGGACTTCGACAGGCGCAGGGCGAGGAGCCCGAAGAGCGCCACATATCCCGGGCCGCCGAACTGGCCGCTCACTTCGTACAGGCTCAGGAACGCGTCCGCGGTGGCGTCGTCGACATGCACGAAACCGCCGCTGACCAGGCCGATCGGCACCCCGCCCGCGAAGGCGATCCCGAGTGCGACCGACGCGGTGCGGACCAGCAGCCGCCGATGGCGGGCCGGGTCCTCCAGGACGCCACGGCGCGCGGCCCACGCGCCCAGCCAGACGATCACGATGAACGGCAGGACGGTCAGCGTGTGGATCGGCCACTCGCCGAGCCGGTCGGTCACGGAGGTCAGGTAGTCGGGGGCCGAGAGTGAAGCGACGTCGTCCGTCGGTACGGCGGCGGATCCCGGCCCGCTGTGGGTGGCCCGGTACACGGCCACGGCCGCCAGGGCGGCGGCGTACACCACCGTGCACCCCCAGAGCCACAGCACGACGCGCTGCACACGTTCGCCGCGGCGCAGGAGCAGCAGGGTGAAGACGATGCCGACGATGCCGTAGGCCCCCAGGAAATCACCGAAGTTGAGCAGCGCGGCATGGACGAGGCCGAACGCGATGAGCCACGCGTTGCGCTTCAGCAGCACGGAGCGGGCCGCACCGGGCCCGGACCCCTCCGCGTCCTGTCTGCGGGTGAGCTGCACCAGCCCGTAGCCGAACATCACGGCGAACATCGGATAGGCCCGGGCGTGCACGAAGACGAACATGAAGAGGTTGAACGGGCGCTCCCAGCCGTGTGGCGACGCCTCGGCGCCCGGCTGGTTGCCGAAGGCGGCCACCGCGGCGTTCGCGAGCGCGATGAACAGCAGCATGGAGCCCCGCGCCAGATCGGGGGCCAGGGCCCGTTCGGTCCGGCGGACGGGGCCCCGTGCGGGGCCCGGGGCGTGGGCCTGCGTTATGGCTGTCACCTGGATCTCTCTCCGTCCTGACATGAGGGCCCAGCGGGCAAGGGGCATGGGCGAGCCCTCGACGCCCAGGCTTAGTATAAGGCATAATCTATATGACAGATACTAAGTAGCGGTAGGCCATGATGTACCTGGTGAGCAACCGAGGTACGAGAAGGAGAAGCGCCATGTCGGCCGAGCAGGAGGAGGCGCCCGCCGAGCTGGCCCGCCTGTGGAGGCTCCCGGTCTCGGCCTCGGGCCTGGGCCGGCCCGCCGCGCTCGACACCGAGCGCGTGGTACGGACGGGAGTGGAACTGGCGGACCGCGACGGACTGACGGGCGCGACGCTGCCGAAGATCGCGAAGGAGCTGGGCGTCTCCCCGATGTCCCTCTACCGCCATGTGGGATCCAAGGACGAGCTCCTGGTCCTCATGCGGGACCTGGCGCTCGGCTCTCCGCCCGAGGTCGAGACCGCGCCGGACCGGTGGCGTGCGGGGCTACGGCAGTGGACCGTCGCCCAGCGGCTGGTCCACCACGACCGGCCGTGGCTCCCCCGCCTGCCCATCGCGGGGCCGCCGATGGGGCCTCATGAGATCGCCTGGATGGAGGCGGGCCTGAGCGCGCTGAGCGGCACGGAGCTGGACTGGGCCGCGAAGGTCGGCAGTCTGACCCTGCTCAGCGGCTATGTGCGCCACGCCTCCCTGCTGTCCCAGGAACACGCGCAGGGCAGGAGCGAAACGGGACTGAGCCAGGAGGAGACCGAGCGGGCCTACGGCAGGACCCTGGCGCGGCTCATCACCCCGGACCGATTTCCGCAGGTGGCGCTGTTGTTCTCGTCGGGCCTGTTCGAGTCGGCGCCCGAGGGGGCCTACGACGATCCGGCGACCGACCATGACTTCGTCTTCGGGCTCGAGCGCGTCCTCGACGGGATCGCCGCGGCGGTGGATGGCGCGCGGGCGGGGACGGGCTAGGACAGGGCAGGTGGCGTTGGCGTAGTGCGAGCGCACGGAGAGGGTCGATTCGGTGTCGGTGCGGTGGCACGTCCCGACCCCCGTCCTCTTCGGGCGATGACCGCGGTCACGGTCTTGCCCCCCGGCTCCTCGCTGACGGTCGTGGCCGTGGCCATGCCGCTGATCATCGGCCAGCCGAAACCGCCGGTCTCGCCGCGGACATCCGGAGCGCGCCGGTGCGGCGGTACCCGGCTGGCATCGCCGACGGCGATGGTGATGGCGTCAGGGTCGGCCGACACGCGCAGTGAGCAGAACCGGCCGCCCGAGTGCCGTACGGCATTGGTGACCAGCTCCGAGACGACCAGCATCACCGCGTCGGCGGCGCCCTGATCGGGCGCCGGACGCAGTCCTTCCAGAAAGGTGCTGGTGAGATGTCGTGCGTGCGCGGCCGCTTCGGGGCGGCATTCCAGGGTCTCCCGCACCGCGGACGGCGAGGCGGCCGTCCGCTGGGCCGTGGCGGTGTGCATGACGCTCACCTCGTTTCATCGGGTATGTATCGCGCGGCTGGCGGTTTCCACGCGCTTACCCGATGCGGCGCTCCCGAAAAGGGGCGTCTTCAGGATCCCTTTCCGTAGGTGCGCGGTGCGGAGGTGGAGGGCGGCAGACCGCCGTTGAAACGGGTGTCGACATAGTCGGCGAACGTGTAGCGGCGCGGGGTGAGCTTCAGCTTCGCGAAGGTGTCCGCGATCTCCTGCTCCGAGGCGACGGCGGGCTTGTCGACGGCGACGTACACCCGGGTGCCGTTGGTCCGCTTCACCGAGTCCAGCGCCACCTGGTACGGCAGCCCGGTCTCCTTGCCCCACACCTTGGCCCACTCCTCGGGGTGCCTGTAGACCCAGTCCTGGGCCCGGCGCAGCCGCCCGAGATAGTCCTTGATGACCTTGACCTTCTTCGCGTCCTTCAGGGAGGAGGGGTTGGCCACCTGGAAGTTGAGGCCGTTGACCACGCCCTGGCCCGTGGTGAGGACCCGCGCGTCCGACTGGCGCAGCGCCTGGGAGGTGTACGGGTCCCAGACGGCCCAGGCGTCCACCTTGCCGCGGGTGAAGGCGGCCAGGGCGTCGGCGGGCTGGAGGAAGCTGACCTTGACGTCCTTGATCGAGAGCCCGGCCTTGGCGAGCGAGGCGACCAGTTGGTAGTGGGCCGAGCTGCCCTGTGCGACCGCCACCGACTTGCCCTTGAGGTCGGCCGTCCTCTTCACCGGCGACCCCTTCTTGACCAGGAGCGCCTCCCCGTCGGACGTGCCGTGCTTGGCGGCCACGACCTTGATGTGGGACTTGGCGGCCGCGGCGAAGACCGGCGGGGTGTTGCCGACCCCGCCGATGTCCACGGCCTTGGCGCTCACGGCCTCCAGGATCGGCGGGCCGGAGGTGAACGTCGACCACTTGATCTTGTAGGGGAGATCCTTGAGCTGCCCGGCGGCGCGCAGCACCGCCTCGTCATTGCCCTTCTGGTCACCCACGTTGAGGGTCACATCGCCCTTGCCGTCGGTGTTGCCGGAGGAGCCGGAGTTGTTCTGCGCGTGCGAGCTGACGCAGGCGGACAGCAGCAGGGCGAGGGGGAGGGACAGGGCGGGGACGATACGCCGTCTCATGTCAGCAGGGTCCGTTCGGGAGGTACGGGAAGTTCTTGGGTGTTTCGGAACGCGCTCGGCGGTGCGGGCCGGGTCCGGCCGTTCGCGCTGGACCGGGCGCCCGTCAGGCGACCTTGTGGACGGCGGCCGGTTCGGGCGCCGTCACACCCAGCCGGTCCAGCAGCTCGGTGCGCAGCTCGGCGAGGAGTGGATCGGCGATGTCGCGCGGCCGGTCCCGGTCCACCCGGATCTGATGCGCGATGACGCCCCCGTCCATCACCAGGACGCGGTCGGCGAGCAGCAGTGCCTCCTCCACGTCATGCGTGACCAGCAGCACCGCGCAGCCACGCCGCTGCCACAGCTCGGCCACCAGCTGCTGGGCGGTGATCCGGGTGAGCGCGTCCAGCGCGCCGAACGGCTCGTCCAGCAGCAGCAGATCGGGCTCGCGCACCAGCGCACGGGCGAGCGAGGCGCGCTGGGCCTCGCCGCCGGAGAGGGTCTTGGGCCAGGCGTCGAGGCGATGGCCGAGCCCGACCTCCTTCAGCGCCCGCTCGGCCACGGCCCGCCCGGGGCGGCCGTCCAGCCCGAGCAGCACATTGCGCCACACCCGCTTCCAGGGCATCAGCCGGGGTGCCTGGAAGGCGACGGCCTTGCGGCGCGGCACCAGCACCTCGCCCTCGATCTCCCGGTCCAGCCCGGCGAGCACCCGCAGCAGGGTGGACTTGCCGCAGCCGCTGCGGCCGAGCAGCGCCACGAACTCGCCCGCCGGTACGTCCAGTTCGAGGTCGTCGATGACCGCTCGGCCGTCGAACGAGCGGGTCAGCGAGCGCACCCGCACCGCGGTACCGCCGCTCTCCTCCCCCTTCTCCAACCCCTTCTCCAGGGAGTTCACTTGCCGGTGAAGTTCGGTCGCCATTGCAGCAGCAGCCTCTCCAGAGTGCGGACGATGAAATCGGCGAGCAGGCCGAGGGCGGCGTAGACGATCAGGCAGACCACGATCACATCGGTCTGGAAGAACTCCCGTGCGCGGTTGAGCAGAAAGCCGATCCCGTCATCGGCGTTGATGGTTTCGCCGAAGACCAGCGCCAGCCAGGCGGTGGCGAGGGAGTAGCGCAGCCCGGTCATCGCGCCGGGGAGCGCCCCGGGCAGCACCACATGGCGGATCAGCCCCCAGCGGCCGAGCCCGAGCGAGTTCCCGGCCTCGATGAGCTGGGCGTCCACGCCGCGGATGCCCGCGTAGACGTTCAGATAGAGATGGAAGGTGACGCCCAGTGCGATGAGCGCGATCTTCGGGGCCTCGCCGATGCCCATCCAGATGATGAACAGCGGGATCATGCCGACCCAGGGGATGCTGCGCAGCATCTGCACGCTCGCGTCGACGAGGTCCTCGCCGAGCCGGGAGAGTCCGGAGACCAGCGCGAGCGAGATGCCGATGACACCGCCGAGCGCCAGCCCGATCAGCACCCGCTGTACGGACACCAGCATGGCGTGCGGGAGGGTGCCGTCCTTGAGCAGGTCGGAGGCGGTACCGGCGATGGTGCCGGGGGAGGCCAGGGTGTCGGAGGGCAGCACACCGGTGGCGCTGGACACCTGCCAGAGCACCAGCAGCAGAAGGGGTCCGGTCGTACGGCGCAGCCATCGCGGCACGGTGCGGCGGCGCGCGGAGAGCGGCACGACCGGTTCGAGAACCGGGGACATGGGGACTCCACGAAGGGGTACGCCTCGACGCCCGTACAGGCGCGTACCCACCGTGGGACACGGCGATCAGCACGGCACGGCGGAACGAGACCGAGGCGAGGAGGGAGAGAAGGGGGGAGGAAAGGTCAGCGGAGGCCGGGACACGCGGCGGACGCCACCCGCAGCAGGTCGATATGACCGCGCGTGGTGAGCAGGGCTGACGTAGACATGCCCTCGAAGCTAGCGAGGACGTCCGGAACCGGTCAACGGTGTCTTGCCCCTCGGACCTTTGTTGCGGGAGTTTTACGCGACGGCGTATCAGGATGGTCCCATGAGCACATTCCGTACCCACACCATCAGCGTCAGCACCGGATCCACCGAGACCGTCGCCGACCTCACCGCCGACTGCGAGGCGTATCTGCGCGAGGTGGCGGGCGGCGGCGACGGCCTGCTCAACGTCTTCGTACCGCACGCCACGGCCGGGATCGCCATCCTGGAGACGGGCGCCGGCAGCGACACCGACCTGCTCGCCGCCCTCCGCGACCTCCTCCCCGCCGACGACCGCTGGCGCCACCGCCACGGCAGCCCCGGCCACGGCCGCGACCACGTCCTCCCGGCCTTCGTACCCCCGCACGCCACCATTCCGGTCATCGGCGGCAGCCTGGGCTTGGGCACCTGGCAGTCGGTGTGCCTGGTCGACACCAACCGGGACAACCCAGACCGTCAGGTGAGGCTGAGCTTCCTGGGCTGACATGGGCTGACATGGGCTGACAGGGGCCGACGGGGTCACTCCCGCAGGCCCGCCCATGTCACCGCCCGGCGGCGCAGGGCGAACGCGGCGGGGGCGACCGACGACACCACGGCGAGCACCGCGCACGCGGCCACGGCCGCGCCGATGGGCGTCCAGGGGACGTCGATCGTGGTCCGCGCCGACAACAGGGCCAGGGCACTCCACATGCCGGCCAGGTTGAGCCCGGTGACCAGGAGGCCCAGGACCGCGCCGACCGCGACCACCGTCAGCGCCTCGGCGCCCACCAGCCGCAGCACCTGCCAGGTGGTGGCTCCGGCCAGGCGCAGCACGGCCAGTTCGCGGACGCGGTCGGAGGTGGCCATCACCATGGTGTTGGCCACCGAGATGCCCGTGTAGAGGAGGGCGATGCCGAGGACCAGCAGAAAGCCGAGCCGGGTCGTGCGGTTCGCCGGGGGGTGACTCGCCTTCACCCACTGGCCCTTGGTGAACACGTGGCCGCCGGTGGGGCGCACCACCGCACGCAGCCCGGCGGCCGCGGCGTCCGCGTCGGCGCCGCGCGCGAGGGCGATGTCGACCCGGTCCACGGTCGCGCCCGGGGCGTTGCGCGGGGTGACGTAGACGCCGTTGTCGCCGGTGCCGGTGGCCAGCACCGCCGCGATCCGCAGCGACCTCTCCGTGCCGTCGCCGAGCCACACCCGCACCCGCTCGCCCACGGTGTGGCGTTGCCACTCACCGTTGACGATGATCGAGTCGTCGTCGAGATCGCTCGCCTTCCCGGCCTCGATCGGCAACCGGGACGTGGCGGCGAGCGGGCCCGGGTCGGCGGCGTGCGCCCCGGACTCGAGGAGCGACACGCCGTCCTCCAGGACGTACACGGCGCTCGACGAGGTCGCGGACACCTCGGCACCGGGCACCTCGCGCAGCTTGCGCAGCGTCGCCGTATCGAAGCCCGCGGCCCCGGCCGGGGTGATGACGAAGTCGGCGGCCGTCCGCTGACGGGTCTCGGTGGCCCGCGCCCGGTCCAGCGTCGCGGTGGCCCCCAGGAGCGAACCGGTGAGGGCGACCGTGACCAGTACGGGTGCCGCGATCGCGGCCGTACGGCGCACACCGGCCGCGGCGTTCTCCCGCACCAGCATGCCGCCGGCACCGGGCAGCCGGGCCGGGAGCCAGGCGATCAGCCGGGTCAGCGGACGCACCGCCACCGGCGCGAGCAGCGCGACCGCGGTGATCAGCAGCATGGGCCGGATCACATAGGTCTTCCGGTGCAGCAGGTCGCCGGGGTCCGTGAGCAGGCTCAGGCACAGTGTCACGGCGGCGGTCACCAGCAGGGCCAGGCCGGACAGCCGGCGGCCCCAGGTCATCGTCCCGCCCGTCGTGGTGTCCGCGGACGCCTCGCGCAGTGCCTGGGCGGGGCCGGTGCGGCCCGCCCGCCAGGACGCGGCCGCGGCGCCGCACAGTGCGACGAACAGCCCCGTCCAGAACGCCAGGTGGTACGGCCAGATGTGGTCGCCGATGGTGAACCAGCGCGGCGCGAGACCACCGTCGACCACCCGGTCGGCCAGCCGTGGCGCGCCGTACGCGCCGAGCAGACAGCCGGTGGCCGAGGCGAGCACGCCCACCACGAGCGCTTCGGCGAAGACCATCCGGCGGATCTGGCCCGGAGTCGCCCCCGCCACGCGCAGCAGCCCGAACTCCCGGCGCCGCTGGGCGACCGCGAACGCGAAGGTGGAGGCCACCACGAACACCGACACGAAGGCGGCGACACCCCCGGCCGTACCGAACATCGCGTTCATCGCCGTGAGGGACTCGCGGTCCCGGTCCGGGTCGGGGTCGGCGTGGCGGCGCCCTTGCCCGGTGAGGACCCGGACACCGTCGCCGCCGCTGCCGCGCACCGCCTCGCGTACGGCCGCCGGGTCGGCGTCCACGACGAGTTGGACGCTGTTCGGCGACAGCCGGGCGGCGCGCGCGTCGGTGTAGAAGACGGCGTTCTCGAAGCCGCGCCCCGCGACGGTTCCGACGACCCGCACGGTGCCGCGGTCGGTCCGCACCCGTTTCCCCGGCCTCGCCCAGTCCCCGCTGACCACGACCTCGTCGGCCGCCCGGGGCGGGCGTCCCGCGCCCATCCGGTACGGGGCGAAGGCGGCGGTGGACCAGGGGTGCCCCACCAGCTCGCCCGGTCCGCCCCGCGCCCGTACGGCGAAGGAGCGGTCCACGACGACGGTGCCGAGCCGCCGCAGCTTGGTGACGGTTCCGGCGGGCACGGCGCGCGGATGCGCGAGCCTGCGGACCTGGACACCGGCCGAGGTGTCCACCCGCAGGGTGTCGGCTCCCCTGACCACGACCGGCGCGGCGGCGAACCGCTCGGGTCCGCGGCCGGGCGCGTCCAGGGACGAGGCGAGCGCCAGGCCCATCACCGCGGTCAGCGCGACGCCCAGCGCGAGGGCGACGAAGCTGCCGGCGAAGGTGGCCCAGCGAGTGCGCAGGGTGCGCAGGGCGACACTCAGCACGGCACGGCCTCCAACGTGGCCATGTGCGCGGCGATGGTGTCGGCACCGGCCCCGGCCAACTCGCCGCTCACCCGCCCGTCGACGAGGAAGAGCACACGGTCCGCGCAGGAGGCGGCCACCGGGTCGTGCGTGACCATGACGATCGTCTGGCCCTCACCGTCGACCATGCCACGCAGCAACGTCAGCACCTCACGGCCGGTCCGCGAGTCGAGGGCTCCGGTCGGCTCATCACCGAAGAGCACATCGGGCCGGGTGATCAGGGCACGGGCCAGGGCGACACGCTGCTGCTGGCCACCGGACAGCTCCGCCGGCCGGTGCCGCGCCCGCTCGCCGAGCCCGACCCGCTGGAGCACCTCACGCACCCGGGCCTTGGCGGGGCGATGCCCGGCGAGCCGCAGGGGCAGGGTGACGTTCTGCTCCGCGGTCAGGGACGGCAGCAGGTTGAACGCCTGGAACACGAACCCGACCCGTCGGCGGCGCAACAGGGTCAGCCTGGTCTCGCTCAGCCTCGTCAGCTCGGTCCCGGCCACGGTGACCGACCCCGATGTGGGACGGTCCAGCCCCGCGGCGCACTGCAACAGCGTCGACTTGCCGGAGCCCGAGGGGCCCATGACGGCGGTGAACGATCCCCGGGGAAACGACAGCGAGACGTCGTCGAGCGCCGTCACCGCGCCATCGCCGGAACCGTAGCGTCTGCTGACGGAACGCAACTGGATCACGTCGTTCTCCATCTGTCCCCACTCCGCGGTGTCGCCTTTTCGGTGACCTCACGAAACCGCGCGGGGACCCGGCGCCGCAGTACGGCAGGGGCGAGACCTGGGGTAGGGCCAGGCATACCCCCGAAGACTCCCTGGCCCGATGGCACCGGCGGGTCGCGGCCTTCTACGGTGACGTCCATGCATCCGCGGAACGTGTGGCACGCCATGTCCGGACCGGGCTTCCTGCTGTCGTCATGGCCGTGGCGCTCCGCCGGATATCTGCTCACCGGAGCCGTGACCGGTGGCGTCGCGCTCGTGCTGATCGCGGCCACGGCGGCGGCCGGAGCCGTTCTCGCCCTCGTGCTGGTGGGGATCCCGCTGCTCGTCCTCGCGGCCCTCGCCGGAATCCCGGTGGCCTGGGTGGAGCGCCACCGGATGCGCCTGATCGACGCGGACCCCGCCGTCGACCCGCACCGGGCGCCCGCCACCCATGGCCTCTGGGCCTGGCTGACCACGCGCATCCGGGAGCAGGCGACATGGCGGGAGCTGGGCCACGCCCTGCTGTTCGCGGTGTTGCTGTGGCCGGTCGACGCGCTCGTCGTCGCCGTTGCCCTGCTCTGCCCGCTGTCCATGGTCGCGACGCCGCTGTTGATGGCCACGGTCGGCGGCGGCCAGGAGGCGAAGGTGCTCAAGCAGTGGACGGTCACCACCTGGCCGGCGTCCTTCGGTGTCGCCGTCCTCGGTGTGGTGCTCCTGCTGCTGGGGGCCTATGTCCTGGGGGTGGTGGCGGGCGCCCGGGCCGGACTGACGCGTCTGCTGATCGCTCCGCGCGAGGCCGAACTGGACACGAGGGTCGTCGAGTTGAGCCGCTCCCGCCTCCGGCTGGTGGACGCCTTCGAGGCGGAACGGCGGCGCATCGAGCGCGATCTGCACGACGGGGCGCAGCAGCGGCTGGTGGGACTGACGATGACACTCGGCCTGGCCCGCCTGGACGCACCTCCAGGGCCGGTCGCCGATCAGCTCGCGAAGGCCCAGGAGGAGGCGGACCGGGTACTCGCGGAGCTGCGCGAACTCATCCGCGGCATCCACCCCAAGGTGCTTTCGGACCACGGCCTCCCCGCGGCCGTCGCCGACGCCGCGGACCGGTCCGCGATCCCCGTGGAGGTGGATCTCGCCCTGTCCGGACGGCTGCCCCAGGCGGTCGAGGCCGCCGCGTACTTCGTCGTCCGCGAGGCCCTCACCAACGTCGCCCGGCACAGCGCGGCGAGCCGCGCGGAGGTGAGTGGAGGACACCGGGACGGACGGCTGTTCCTCCAGGTGCGCGACAACGGCCGGGGCGGTGCGGACGCCGGCGCCGGAACCGGCCTGACCGGACTGGCGGACCGGGTCTCGGCGCTGGATGGCAGAATCTCCCTGTCCAGCCCGCCGGGCGGACCGACCCTGTTGCGTGTGGAGATTCCTTGCGTACGGACCGACCGCTCCGCGTAGTGCTGGCCGAGGACAGTGTGCTGCTGCGGGAGGGGCTCATCGGCCTGCTCGACCGCTGCGGCCACGAGGTCGTCGCGGCCGTCGGCGACGCTCCCGCACTGCTCGCCGCGGTCGAGGAGCACGCCCCCGACATCGTCCTGACGGATGTGCGAATGCCTCCGGGGTTCCAGGACGAGGGGTTGCACGCGGCGGTGCGGCTGCGCGAGCAGCGGCCCACGCTGCCCGTCCTGGTCCTCAGCCAGTACGTACAGCGGACCTACGTCTCGGAACTGCTGGACTCCGGTGACGGAACGGGCGTCGGCTACCTGCTGAAGGACCGGGTCGGGCAGGTGGCGGACTTCGTGGCCGCCCTGTGCGAGGTCGCGGACGGCGGCACCGTCGTCGACCCCGAGGTGGTGCGGCAGCTGCTGCGCCGACGCCGCGATCCGCTGGAGCGGCTCACCGCCCGGGAGCGGGAGGTGCTGGGGCTGATCGCGGAGGGCAAGTCGAACGGTGCCATCGCCCGTGCGCTGGTGGTGTCCGAGGCGGCCGTGGGCAAGCACATGGGCAGCATCCTCACCAAGCTGGACCTTCCTCCGGCGGAGGAGACACATCGCAGGGTGCTGGCGGTCCTCGCCTACCTGCGGGCGTGACGCGGAGGGCGACCGGGAACCGGCCCGGCTATCGCCTGCCCGTGAGGTTCTCCATCTCCCCGGTCGCCGGGTGACCCCAGCGGCCGGGGACTCGGGCCGTGCGGCTACGCCCAGCAGCCGTTGACCGTGGCGGCCAGGCCGTCGAGGGTGTCCTTGGTGGCGGCAGGGTCGGCGGAGGACTGGTTCTCGATGAAGGAGAAGACCTTCCACCGGCCGTCCTCCGCCTTCGTCAGGCCGCTGAGCGCGATGGCGCCGGTCAGCGTGCCCGTCTTGGCCTTGACCTGGCCGACGGCGCACTGGGAGTCCGCGGTGTCGAAGCGGCCCCACTCGGGGCCCAGGGTGCTGCCCGCCTCGCCCGCCACCGGCAGGCCCTCGTCGATGGAGCGCAGCAGCCCGCTGTAGCGCGGATCGGTGAGCAGGTCGAGGATGTCCGCCACGGTCCGCGCCGGGATGCGGTCCGCGCGGGAGAGCCCGCTGCCGTCGTGGATCTCGAAGTTGGCCATCGAGACGCCGTAGTGGCGGCTGAGGACGTCCCGCACCACGGCCGTGCCGCCCTCGTAGGTGGCGGGCTTTCCGGCGCCGAGCGCGGTCATGCGCAGCACCGTCTCGGCGATGTCGTTGTCGCTCTTCTTGAGCATCTTCTTGATCGTCTCGGACAGTGTGGGGGACAGGTGCTGCCCCACCGGGACGTCCGTGGCCGAGGCCGTGCCGCGGGTGACCTCCCCATCGACGGTGACGCCCTGGTCGGCGAGTTGCTGGGCGAAGACCTTCCCCGCGTCGATGGAGGTGTCCGCGGACAGCTTGCCGTCCACCACCAGGGAGCGCACCGGCGACACCTGGTCGTCGTAGTAGGAGTCGTTCCAGCCGGTGGCGAGGGTCGGCTCGGGGAAGAGGCTGTCGTCGATGCGGACCTTCACCGAGTCCAGGCCCCCGAGCTTCACCCCGGCGGCGGCCGTCTTGGCGAGCTCGGTGAGATCGGCGGTGGTCAGCATGCGGTCGCCGCCGCCGATGAGGGTGAGCGTGCCGTCGCCGTAGACCACCTTGGTGGTGAACCGGTGTTCGGGGCCGAGCACGGTCAGCGCCGCCGTGGCGGTGGCCAGCTTGGCGTTGGACGCGGGCATCAGCGCGGTGTCGGCGTCATGCCCCCAAATGACCTTGTCGGACGCGGAGTCCAGCACGATGCCGCTGAAGGTGTCGCCGAGACTCGGGTTCTGCGCGCGGGTGTTGAGGTTCTCCGCGATCCGCTGCTCGGCGGGGTCCAGCCCGTCGGCGGCCACGGACTGGGCCGTCGTGGTGGTCTTGGTGCTCTTGTCGGCGGCGAGCGCGGACGGAGCGGACAGCAACGCTCCGGTGACCGGGACGGCGGCGATGATGAACGCGCGGCGGACCGCGAGGCTCATGGGCTTGGCTTTGCGATGACGCCCGGTGGACGAGGTCGCGCTGGACATGTGGGGGGCTCCGCGGGCGCGTAGGAGGGACAACAGGGCTGGTAGAGCGAAGCACATACTTTAACCGCGACTGATCGGCTCCGTCCCGCCAGTCGGTGGACATGTGGTGAAGCCACTAGGGAGATCCATCACTGCACCGACTCCTCCGGCTATTTACGAGATGTTGCGACCACCGTTGAGAACGATCGCCCCGCCGTCCGTATCCATCGGCGTCGGGCTGTGCCCTCCACTCCGGGACGGGTGGGGGAGCGCGCTCGACGTGGCCGAGGGCAAGACGTCCCCGGCGTATGAGGACTGCCGATGAGGGGCGAAGGATGAGGAACAAGAAGAGACACAAGCGATCCAGGGTCATCGGGCTGACCGTGGTCGGAGTGACCGCACTGGCCGTGGGTGGCGGGGCTCTCCTGATGACCGACAACGATGCTTCCGCCGCCCGCCAGTCGGCCGGGCAGCAGACGTCGGCGCGGACGGCGATGACCGTCAAGTGCCCGGATGCCGCGACCCGGCTGGCGAGTGTGCCGCAACAGGCGCGGCCCACCGTGGACAAGGAACTGGCGACGATGGACAGCCAGGTGGCCGACGCCTACAAGCAGTTGGCCGCGCGCGGCCCCGGCGCCGACCGGGACTGGGTGCGCACCCGGGTGCTGGAGCCGCTGACCGCCCAGCGGCGTGGCGCGCTGAACCGCATCGGGAACGAGATCGACCGGGTGGCGAGCCGTCCGTCCGGCCTGGACACGATGGCGTCCTGCACCGTGCAGGAGGCGCCCGACCCCGCCGCCGCACCCGCCGCCGCTTCGGCTGGCGCCACCCCCGCCGCGGGAACGGCCGCCCCCGCCGCTCCGGCCGCGGGTGGCCAGGCGCAGTCCGGCCCGGTCCGGGCGGACTTCGTGGACATCCGCAAGGTGAAGCCGAACGTCAAGAACCCCCGCACCCGGGGCAACGCCTCCCGCGGCACCTTCTCATCGCGCTGCGGACGCAACGAGAACAAGCACTTCAACTCGGACAACGTGATCGTCGCCCCCGGTGTGTCCAACGGCGCCCACCACATGCACGACTACGTCGGCAACCGCGACACCGACGCCTTCTCCACCAACGACAGCCTCGCCGCCGCCGGGACGACCTGCTCAGACGGCGACCGCTCCACCCACTACTGGCCCGTACTGCGGCTCCAGGACGGGACGAAGGAGGTCGACGCCGACGCGCCCGGCGGCGGCACCGAGGGCAACATCGGGCGGATCCTGCGGCCGACCACCGCGTCGATCACCTTCCGCGGCAGCGCGGTGTCCAAGGTCGTGGCGATGCCCAAGTTCCTGCGCATCATCACCGGCGACGCCAAGGCCTTCACCAACGGCACGGCCAACGCCAACGCCTCCTGGAGCTGCACCGGCTTCGAGAACCGGCAGCTGAAGGACAAGTACCCGCTCTGCCCGAAGGGCAGCAAGGTGGTCCGTACGTTCAAGTTCCAGAGCTGCTGGGACGGCAAGAACGCCGACAGCGCGAACCACCGCACCCATGTGGCGTTCGCGGACGCCAAGGGCGCGTGCGGCAAGGGGTTCAAGGCCATCCCGCAGCTGATCCAGCGGATCACCTACAAGGTCGCACCCGGCTCGCTCTTCGCGGTCGACAGCTTCCCCGAGCAGCTGCACAAGCCGGTGACCGACCATGGCGACTTCATCAACGTGATGTCCAACTCGCTGATGAAGAAGGCCGTGAAGTGCATCAACACCGGGCGTAAGTGCGGCTGACGGCCGCTGCCCGCAAGGCCCGGTGCCCCGGCCGGACTTCAGATCCGGCCGGGGCACCGGGCACGTGTGGTTCAGCTGGCTGGTTCAGCTGTGTGGCTCAGCCGGTTCAGTCCTGGGGCGTGCCCTTGGGCAGCTGCCGCCACGTCACCTTGGTGTTGGCCCGGAAGGCCCAGTCGAGCATCTTCTTGGCGTCCGGGTAGCGCTTGGGCGCGTTGAGGATCACGCCCACGACGGTGCGTCCGTCACGCTTCGCGGCGAAGACCAGGCACCTGCCGGGCGCGGTACCGGTGCCCGTCTTGATGCCGATCGCGCCGCTGTACGAGCCCAGCAGCCGGTTGGTGTTGTTCCAGTAGTACGTCCGGGTCCTGCCGTTGGCGGCCGGGGCCTTCTGGATGGTGTCGACGGACTTCACGACCGTGCTGAGGGTGGCATTGCGCAGCGCGTGCCTGGCCAGCTTGGTCATGTCGCGCGGCGTGGTGTAGTTCTGTCCCCCCTCCGAGATGCCGTCGAAGGTGTCGTAGTGAGTCCTGGTCATCCCCAGCGCGGACGCCTTCTTGTTCATCTGCGCGATGAACGACTTGGTGCGCTTGGCGGTGGTGTCACCCGTCCCGAACGTGTCGGCGAGCGCCATGGCCGCGTCGCAGCCGGACGGCAGCAACAGCCCGTACACCAGCTGCTTGACGGTGAGCTTGTCCCCCTTCTGGAGGTCCGCCTTGCTGCCACCGACGCGCGCGGTGTAGTCGATGTACGACTGCTTGACGGAGACCTTCTTGTTGAGATCCAGCCCCCGGCTGTCGAGCACCACCATCGCCGTCATCAGCTTCGTGGTGCTCGCCATCGGCCGCTTGGTGTCCGCCGCCTTGGCCCACAACTGCTTGTTGGTGCCGTTGTCCAGCAGATACGCGCCCTTGGCGCTGACCCCCGACGGCCCGCGCGCGGCCTCGGTGGCCTGCGCGGTGGTCGCCGGCACGGCGACCGCCAAGGCCGCCGCCGAGGCGATGACCGCCGTCCCCCAGCGGCGGATCGCCCTACCCCCACGTCTTTCCATACGCCCTCCGTCTCTCCTATGACATGCCGGTGAATGTCCGGGCATGCGCGCATCGTCTCACTGGAGGGACGGTGGCCGCGGTCCGGGGTGCCGACCACAACCGGTCGCGGGGGCCGTCAACTCCCGCTGGTGATCCACTCATAGGCCCGCAGGGCGTCGAACTCCGGCTGCCCGCCCCGGAAGAGCAGCCCCGCGGAGGCGAACAGCTCCCCGTCCGGAGACGGTCCGCCCGCGTACGGCACGGCGATGCACCGCATCCCGGCCCGCCGCGCCGCCTCCACCCCGGGACCGGCGTCCTCGACCACCACACACTGCCCCGGCTCGACGTCCAGCAGCCGCGCCGCGGCCAGAAACACATCCGGCTCCGGCTTGCCACGGCCCACGTCCTCCGCGGACACATAGCCGGGCAGCAGCGCGTCCAGCCCCGTGGCCTTGAGCGCGGTCTCGATCGCGGAACGCGACGACCCGGAGGCCACGACCAGCGGATGCCCGGCCCCCCTCAGCCGCTCCACGAAGGCCCGCATCTCGGGAAAGATCTCGGCCGTGGCCGCCAGCTCCAGATAGTGTCGGTTCTTGACGGCGAGCAGCTCCTCCACGGGCGCCTCGATGCCGTACCGCTCGCGCAGCGTCTCCAGCGTCTCCCGGGTCCCGATCCCGATGAACTGCGTATGCTCCTCCCAACTGAAGCCGGCGATCCCGTACCGCTCGAGGGTCCGCCTCCCCGCCTCGTAGTAGAGGGGCTCACTGTCCACTAGCGTGCCGTCCAGGTCGAAGATCACGGCGGGCATGGTGCTCATGGGGACAGCATGCCAAGAGTTCGCCCGTGCCATCGCCGGAACTCCGTGTACGCCGTGCCCGGCGAGGGCTCGTGTGGTGACGTGTTGGTCTAGACCGCTCTGTTAGCGTCGGCCCTGAGCGGATACCGAACCGGAGTCGGCGGAAGGGTAGTGCGGTGGGTGTGACAGGGAGTGGGTGGCGGGCGTATATCGGGTCGTTCACCTCGGCGGGTGGTGCCGGGATCACCGTGGCTGATGTCGATGACGAGACGGGGGCGCTGCGGATCCGGAACTCCACGGATGTGGTCGTCAATCCGTCCTATCTGGCGGTCGCGCCCGGTGGGCGGGTGCTGTACGCGGTGAGTGAGACCGGTGACGGGGCGGCCGCGGCTCTGGACGTCGGGCAGGATCCGCCCTCGTTGGTCGGGGAGGCCGTGCCGGTGCTCGGTGCGGCGCCCACTCATCTGGCGCTCGCCGGGGGGCAGCTGCTGACCGCCAACTACGGGTCCGGCAGCGTCACGGCGCTGCCGGTGCTGGAGGGCGGCGGGCTCGGGGAGTCGGTGACCGTGTTGCGGCACGAGGGGAGTGGGCCGAATCCGGAGCGGCAGGAGGGGCCGCACGCTCATGCCGTGGTGGTCGATCCGTCGGGTGGCTGGTTGCTCGCCGTGGACCTGGGGATCGACGCGGTGCTGGTGTACGCGCTGCCCGGGCCGCGTCCGCATCGTGAGGTCCGGCTGCGGCCGGGGAGCGGCCCGCGCCATCTGGCGTTCCATCCGCGGGGCGACCGCGCGTATGTCATCAACGAGCTCGACCCGACGATCACGGCCTGCCGTTGGGACGCGGCGTCCGGCGTTCTGGAACCGCTGGGCGAGACCCGTGTGGTCCCCGAGGGCACGGACGTCGAGACCTACCCCGCCGAGGTCGTGGTCTCCGGGGACGGCCGCTTCCTGTGGGCCGCCAACCGTGGTCACGACAGCATCGCGACGCTCGCCCTCGACGCGCCGGGCGACCGCATGGAGCTGGTCACCACCACGCCCTGCGGTGGCCACTGGCCGCGCGATCTGACGCTCGGCCCGTCGGGACGACGGCTCTATGCGTCCAATGAGCGCTCGGGCGATGTCACCTGGTTCGACATCGATCCGTCGAGCGGGGTGCCGCGTCGTGGGGGCTCGGTTCCGGCCCCGGCGGCGTCCTGTGTGGTCTTCGGGTGACGGCCCTCGGGTGACGGTCCTCGGGTTCATGTGAGTGGGGGCGGTGACCTTGTGGCCACCGCCCCCACTTCGTCGTCCGTCGCTCCGTCGCCCGCCGCGTCAGCGCATCGCCGGGGACGCCTGCTGGAGCGTGATGCCCAGGGCCGCCGCGTACTTCGCCAGCGCCAGCTTGCCCACGGCCGGGTAGTCGCCCAGCGCCTCGGCCGCCGAGCAGCCCGCCTCCTCGGCCGCCGCCGAGATCAGCTCGGTGGAGACCTCCGGGCCGATGAGGTACGGCGCGAGGGCGAGCCGCGCGGAGCCGGCCGAACGCAGCTGCTCGGCGACGCGCAGTACGGCCCCGTCCTCGTCCAGCGCGGCGGCCATCACCGGCACCGCGAGGCGCGCGGAGAGCAGCATGCCGGTGATGCCACCGGCCTGGGCCGCCTCCTCGCCGCCCACCGTGGCGAGGATGATGCCGTCCGCGGCGGTCGCGACCGTGAAGAGCCGGGCGCGGTCGGCGCGGGCCAGGCCCGCCTCCGACAGACGTACGTGCAGGGCCTCGGCGAGCAGCGGATGCGGGCCGAGGACGTCGGTGAGTTCGGCCGCCGAGCCGCTGCTCATGACGGCCTGGCGTATCCGGCGCAGCTGGCCGTTGTCCGGGCCCGCGAGCAGCGGGACCACGACGGCCGCCGGGCCGTCCGTGGGCACCGTGGGGACGGGCGGGACCTCGTCGACGACCTCGCCCGCGGCCTCGGCCGCGGCGATCGCCTCCGCCGCCTCGTCGGCCAGGGCCTTGGCGGCCTCGGCCGCCTGCCGCAGACGCTCGGGGTTCTCCTGGGCGGCGCGCGTGAGCACGGCCTCCAGCTGCGGGAACTCCTCGCCGTCGCCGTCCAGGAAACCGATCTGGGCGTCGAGCCCGGGCATCTCGGAACGGGCGATGCTCAGAAGCTCCTCGGCCAGGCGCCGGGCACCGTCATTCGGCGCACCGGGGACGGCCAGCACCAGCGGAGGCGCGCCGAGGGGTACGGCGGCGGGCTCCGGTCGGCGGTGCCGTCCGGGCTGGCGGGGACGCGGCATTCGTACAGGCAGGCCGGACGCGGGCCCTGTGGGGGAGCTCATGGCGCCGCATGTTAGTCGCTCAATGGGCTCGGCTGTTCGGGAGGGGGTGACTGGGGGCATATGTCCCACTCTGTCGACCGGTGTTGTGGGTTGATGTGCGCTCAGCGGCCATACTTGGTCGAAGAATCAGTCATGTGTCCGGAATCGTCGGTCATGGCGTTCGATATGGGTCGCCGGGTATTGGGCGCCCGTACGGGACGCCCGGCCGGTATCGGGCACCCCATACGGGCATCCCATACGGGCACCCCATACGGGCATCCCGTACGGGCATTCCATACGAGTGTTCCATGTCGGGCGCCGCGTGTCGGGCGTACCCGCGTCGCGCCCGCGTCGTCTTCCCTACCGGGCGTGCGCTCAGACGACGCTGAGCAGCGCCGGGTCCGGTGGCAGCCGCAGTTCGTCCGCCGCCAGCGCCGCCGCGACGCACAGCGCCCCGTCCAGCGGGTCCCCGGCCGCCTCCGCGACCCGGACCCCGGGCAGCCGCGCCGCCAGCTCCTCGCGCACGGGCGTCAGCAGCGGCGCGCCCATGCGGAACAGCCCGCCGGTGAGTGCCACCTCGCTCGACCCCAGCCGGGGGCAGACCGCCTCGGCGGCCTCGGCGACATGGCGGGCGGCGGTCCGCAGGATCGTCTCCGCGACCGGGTCCTCGGCGGCGCACCGGCCCACCTCGGGGGCGAAGGAGGCCAGGACGGCGGGGCGGTCGGGGCGCGGATACAGCTTCCCCGGCAGCCCGGTCGCGGGGCCGAAGACGGCTTCCAGACGGGCCAGCAGCGGCTTGGAACCGCCGTCGCGCCCGTCGTACGCGCGCATGGCCGCCTCCAGGCCCGCCCGGCCGATCCACGCACCGCCGCCGCAGTCGCCCAGCAGATGGCCCCACCCGTCGGCCCGCCGCCAGCCGGTGGCGCCCGAGCCCTCCGCGACCCCCTCCGGCACCGCCCCCAGTGCGATCAGCCCGGTCCCCGCCGCGACCACCGCGCCGGGGCGCTGGCCCAACGCCCCGGCGTACGCGGTCACCGCGTCTGCGGCCAGGGCGAGTCGCCGTACGCCGAGGGCGTCTGCGAGCGCGTCCGGGAGCCTGGCGCGCAGGTCGTCGCCGAGTGTGGCCATGCCCGCCGCGCCGACGCAGACCGCGCCCGGGCGCCGGGCCCCGGCTTCGCGCAGCAGCTCCCGGGCCGCGGGCAGGACCCGCGCCAGCAGGTCCTCCGCGTCGATGCCCCGGGCGCCGACGACGGCGGGCGTGGACGAGGACCACGTCAGCGGTGGCGAGGGCCGCCCCAGGGGCGTGGACGACATGGGTGACGGGGACCCGGTCGGTGGGTTCTGCGCGGCGGAGCCGCCATAGGCGTCCACGCGGGCCACCCCCACCCGTACGCCCGAGCCGCCCGAATCGATCCCGAGCACATGCGTCGCCGCGGCGTCGGGCACCGTATCGGCCACCGGCTCAGCCGAATCCGCGCGAGTCCTGCTTGAGCGCCGTGTCCACGGTGAGGGCCGTGGCGATCACAAGGCTCAGCAGCGGATCGGGCAGCTGGCGGTGGATCTGGAGGACGTAGTTGTCCGCCGTCGTGAACATCGTCTTCGCCAGGCCCTCCCAGGTCTTGGTGATCCGGGCGACCTCGCTGTCCGTGTGATCGACGATGGCGAAGTTCCAGGCCCGCCAGTTCTCCGCCTTGATGGCGCCCACCTGCTGGCCGTTGACGAGGATGCCGAAGTTGATCTTGCCGAAGACGTTCTGCTGGACGATCTCACCGACCGGCTGTCCGTCCGGACGGGTCACCAGCACCTTGGACTTCACGAACTTCGCGGGCCGGGTGAGCACCAGATGCGGCTGCCCGCTGGCGTCGCGGATCTCCAGCCGGTGCGTCATGAACTGGTCGAGGCTCGAGACGAACCGCGCGACCTTCTTCAGCGTGCTCTGGCCGACCTGGACCACCGAACCGATGGTGCGCCCGTGCTGGTCGAAGACGCTGTACTCATTGGTGAGCTCGATCAGCTTGGCCTTCTGGTTCACCACCAGCACCGGTTCGGTGAACAGCGTGCCGCCGCCGCCCGCCGCGGGTCCCACATGTGCCTGCTGCTGCACCTGGTGCTGGACCTTGCCGGGGTTGTGGTTGGGCGGGGCGGCCTGCTGCGGTGGGGGCTGTCCGGGCTGGCCCGCGTGCGTATGGGCGGTCCACTGGGAGCCGTCCCACCAGCGCAGCTGGTTCGGTGTGCCCTGGGGGTCGGCGTACCAGCCCGCAGGGGTGTTCGTAGGTGATGTCATGGCGGGCAGACTACCCCTCGCCCACCTGGAACTATGGGGTCAGGGAAGGCGCCAGTCCACGGGCTGCGCCCCCTGCTGTGCCAGCAGCTCATTGGCGCGGCTGAAGGGACGGGAGCCGAAGAACCCGCGGTCGGCGGACATGGGGGAGGGGTGCGCGGACTCGACCGCCGGAAGGCTGCCCAGCAGCGGCCGTACGTTACGGGCGTCGCGGCCCCACAGGATGGCCACCAGGGGGCGGCCGCGCCCGGCCAGCGCCCGGATGGCCTGCTCGGTGACCTCCTCCCAGCCCTTGCCGCGGTGGGCGGCGGGGCGGCGCGGGGCCGTGGTGAGCGCCTTGTTGAGCAGCAGCACGCCCTGCTGGGTCCAGGGCGTCAGATCGCCGTTGGACGGACGCGGCAGCGCGAGGTCGGTGTGCAGTTCGCGGTAGATGTTCTCCAGACTGCCGGGCAGCGGCCGCACCTCGGGCGCCACCGAGAAGCTGAGCCCCACCGCGTGTCCGGGGGTGGGATACGGGTCCTGACCCACGATCAGCACCTTCACCTCGTCGAAGGGCTGCTGGAAGGCGCGCAGCACATTCGGCCCGGCGGGCAGATAGGTGCGGCCTGCCGCGATCTCGGACCGCAGGAAGTCGCCCATCGCCGCGATGCGTTCCTCGACGGGCTCAAGTGCCTTGGCCCAGCCCGCTTCCACAATTTCGTTCAAGGGTCGTGCTGCCACACCGCGTCACTCTAGTGGCTCAGCGGGTGGCCGCGTGCCACCTCACGATCACTCTCAGCCGATCACGGCGATCGCCATCGGCCGGTCCCTCAGCCGACCACCGCGGCCCGGACGCACAGCACATCGGGGAGGTGGTGGGCGATCTGCCGCCAGCTCTCGCCCTCGTCGGCGCTCGCGTACACCTCGCCGTTGCGATTGCCGAAGTAGACCCCGGCCGGATCGGCGTCATCGGTGCGCAGCGCGTCTCTCAGCACCACCCCGTAGTGCGGCTCGCCGGGCAGCCCGGCGCACCGCTCCTCCCAGCTGGCGCCCGCGTCCTCGGTGCGGAACACCCGGCAGCGGTAGCCAGGGGGGTAGCGGTCCGAGCCGTCGGCGGCCGGGAAGACATACGCGACGCCGCTCCGGCGCGGATGGACGGCGACCGCGAAGCCGAAGTCCGCCGGGAGGCCCTCGCCGATCTCGGCCCAGTGCGCCCCGCCGTCGTCGCTGCGGTACACCCCGCCGTGGTTCTGTAGATAGAGCCGGTCGGGGTCGACCGGATCCCGGGCGATCTTGTGGACGCACTGCCCGAACTCGGGATACTGATCCGGCAGGAATTCCGCCCTGAGTCCGCTGTTGGACGGCGCCCAGCTCTCCCCGCCGTCCGCCGAGCGGTACACCCCGCCGGAGGACACGGCGACCATGAGCGCCCGCGGGTCCCTCGGATCGGTGACGACCGTGTGCACGGCCTGGCCGCCGAACCCCTCGCCCCACTCCGGCCGCTGCGGGTGGTCCCACAGGCTGCGGACGAACGCGAAGGTCTCCCCGCCGTCCTCGGAGCGGAACAGCGCGCCCGGCTGGGTGCCCGCGTAGACCACCTCCGGCTCGTCGGGCCCGGCGGGCTCCAGCTGCCACACCCGCTCCAGCGAGGTGCCGGTGGACCCGGGGAACCTCACCGCGGGTCTGGCGGGCTCGTGCCAGCTCGACCCGAGGTCGTCGGAGCGGAAGACCGAGGGGCCCCAGTGCGAGCTGTCCGCACCGGCCAGCAGCCGGGGGCGGTCGCCCCGGGTGTCGATGCCGACGGAGTACACCGCCTGCATGGGGAAGTGGGGGCCGGTGAAATCCCAGTCCCCGCGGTCGCCGGGGCGGCCGAGGAAGAGACCCTTGCGGGTGCCGACGGCGAGCAGGACATCGTTCATGACGGCTCACTCCTTGGAGTGCGGGACGGGACGGCGGAACGGTTGGGTGTGTCCGTCATCACAGAGTCTGCACCCACCCACTGACAACGGCCGGGAAGCAGCCGTGGCACACCAGGTCTTGCGCGTCATACGAGAGGCTTCGTAATTTGACGATCGTCGTACTACGATGGTTACCGTACTAAGCGGCGGTCCGGCCGGACCCCACGAGGAGAAACGGAGACGTTCATGAGCGCCCTCTTCGACCCCTTCACCCTGCGGTCGCTGACCATCCCCAACCGCCTCTGGATGTCGCCCATGTGCCAGTACAGCGCGGATCCGGACAAGGGTGCCGGGGTCCCGCACGACTGGCACTTCGTCCACTACGGTGCCCGCGCCACCGGCGGCACCGGGCTGATCCTGGTCGAGGCGACGGCCGTGTCCCCCGAGGGCCGCATCAGCCCCGGAGACCTCGGCATCTGGAACGACACCCAGGTCGAGGCGTTCCGTAAGATCGTCGGCTTCCTCAAGGGCCAGGGCACCGTCCCGGGCATCCAGCTCGCCCACGCCGGCCGTAAGGCTTCCACCGACGCCCCCTGGAGGGGTGGCGCGCCGCTCGGCCCCGACCAGCGGGGCTGGCAGCCGCTGGGGCCGAGCCCGGTCCCGTTCGACGAGGGGCATCCGGTGCCGGACGAGCTGTCCGAGGCGCGGATCGGCGAGATCACCCGCCAGTTCGCGGACGCGGCACGGCGCGCGCTCGCGGCCGGTTTCGAGGTGGCCGAGATCCACGGTGCCCACGGCTATCTCATCCATGAGTTCTTCTCCCCGCACAGCAACCACCGCACCGACGGCTACGGCGGCTCCTTCGAGAACCGCGTCCGCTTCGCCCTGGAGGTCGTCGACGCGGTCCGCGCGGTCTGGCCGGACGAACTGCCGCTGTTCTTCCGCGTCTCGGCTACCGACTGGCTGGAGGAGAACGGCTGGGCCCCGGAGGACACCGTCCGGCTCGCCGCGCTGCTGAAGGACCACGGTGTGGACCTCCTCGATGTCTCCAGCGGTGGCAACGCCGCCGGTGCGCGCATTCCGGTGGAGCCGGGCTACCAGGTGCCGTTCGCCGCGCGGGTGCGCCGGGAGACCGGGCTGCCGGTGGCCGCCGTCGGGCTGATCACCGAGGCCGAGCAGGCCGAGAAGATCGTCACCAATGGCGAGGCCGACGCCGTGCTGCTGGGCCGCGAACTGCTCCGGGACCCTTACTTCGCCCGCCATGCGGCGGTCGAACTGGGCGGCCAGGTGCACAGCCCGGACCAGTACCACCGCGCGGTCCGGTAGGCGCCGCGAGCGACACCGCCGTCCCGTCCGGGGCCTCGAGTGGTTCGGAGCCGAAGTAGTACGGCGATCGTCAAACTACACTGGAGGTCTCGGAACGAGGCGATGAGGAGCAGCCGTGCAGACGCAGACCACGCCGACCGCGCCCCAGTCCCAGCCCCGGGCGTCGTCCCAGCCCCAGGCGGCCGGGCGCTCGCTGGAGCATCCACGGAGCGAGGAGATCCGCCTCGAGGACGTGCTGCACGCGCTCTCCGACCCGATGCGGATGCGGGTGGTGCGGACGCTCGCCGAGGAGAACTGCGAGCTGTCCTGTTCGGTCTTCGACCTGCCGGTCAGCAAGTCCACCACCACCCACCACTTCCGGGTGTTGCGCGAATGCGGTGTGATCCACCAGATCTACCGGGGCACCGCCAAGATGAGCGCGCTGCGCCGCGCCGACCTAGACGCGCTGTTCCCCGGACTGCTCGACAGCGTCCTCGCCGCCGCGGCCCTCCAGGAGGGGCGCCTCGGCGGCGACCGGGGCTGAAGTCCGCCCGCCCGGCAGGTGGTTGAAGAGCAGATTGAGCGCGATCGCGGTGACGCACCCGGCGCTGATCCCGCTGTCCATCACCGTCTGGAACCAGTCCGGGAACTCCTTGTAGATCCCCGGCACGCCCACCGGCAGCAGCCCCACGGCGACCGACACCGCCACCACCGTCAGATTGTGGTTGTCCCGGAAGTCCACCCCGGCCAGTGTGCGCAGCCCGCTCGCCGCGACCGTACCGAACATCACCAGACCCGCCCCGCCCAGCACCGGGGCCGGGATCGCCGCCACCACCGCGCCCAGCTTCGGGCCGAGACCGAGCAGCACCAGCAGGCCGCCCGCGGCCGCCACCACCCAGCGGCTGCGCACCCGGGTCATCCCCACCAGGCCGACGTTCTGCGCGAAGGCGGTGTACGGGAAGGTGTTGAAGACCCCGCCGAGTACGGTCGCGGCGCCGTCCGCGCGCAGCCCGTCCGCCAGCCGCCGCCCGTCGACCGGGCGCTCGGTCAGCTCGCCCACCGCGATGAAGTCGCCCGTGGTCTCGGTCATCGTCACCAGCGCGACGACCAGCATCGACACCACGGCCGGGGTCTCGAACGTCGGGGTGCCGAAGTGGAACGGGGTGGAGACGCCGACCCAGTCGGCGTCGCCCACCCCGGAGAAGTCGGTGAAGCCCAGGGGTATCGCGGCCGCCGTCCCGGCCACGATCCCCACCAGCACCGCCACCCGGCCGAGGAACCCGGGCGCGAAGCGCTGCACGGCCAGGACGAGGACCAGCACCCCGGCGGCCAGGCCCAGGTTCTTCGGCGTACCGAAGTCCGGCGCGCCCTGGCCGCCCGCCGCCCAGTTGCCCGCGACCGGCAGCAGCGAAAGCCCGATGATCAGTATCACCGTGCCCGTCACCAGCGGCGGGAAGAACCGCAGCAGCCGACCGAAGACCGGCGCCAGCACGATCATCGCGACCCCGGCCACGATCACCGAGCCGTAGATCGCGCGCAGCCCGCCGCCCTCCGTGCCGATCAGCACCATGGGGGTGACCGCCGCGAAGGTGCAGCCCTGCATGATCGGCAGCCGGACGCCGAACCGCCACAGCCCCACGCACTGGAGGACCGTGGCGATACCGCACAGCAGCAGATCGGCGTTGATGAGATACGCCAGGTCGGCGGGGGACAGCTTCATCGCCCCGCCGACGATCAGCGGCACGGCCACCGCGCCCGCGTACATGGCCAGCACATGCTGGAGTCCGAAGGCGGCGAGCCGGCCGGGCGGCGGCACCTCGTCCACGGGATGGCGTACGGACGTCATGGCGGCTCCTCGCGCAGCGCGGGGTTGGGCGGCGGAACAGGGTGAGGCGACCGTAGAAGCCTTAAACAATCTGTTGATTTCAGGGGTGTTGCCGCCCTGTGTCAACCCCTTGGACCGCGCGAACCTGCCGCCCCGTACCAATCGCATGGACCGCGCGGACCAGCCGCCCCGCACCGATCGCATGAACCGCCCGGATCACTCCTGCCCGCGTGCCGCGCCCAGCAGCCCCGTCCAGTCCGGGATCTTCACCTTCGTACGCCCCAGCGCCTCGCCGAGCGCCTCCTCGGCCGCCTCGATCCGCAGCCAGCCGTTCCACTCCACCGGATCCACCCCCGCCTCGCGCAGCGCCCGCAGCGGATCCGGCGCCACCGGGCGGGCGGCGAGCGCGTCCGCGTCGGCCAGCAGCGAGGCCACGGTCTCCTTGGCGCACGGCCGGTTGGTGCCGATCACCCCGGTCGGGCCGCGCTTGATCCACCCCGCCACGTACTCCCCGGGCGAGGGCGCGCCGCCGCGCAGCACCCGCCCCGCCGCGTTGGGGACCGTGCCGCGCTCCTCGTCGAACGGCAGCCCCGGCAGCGGCACGCCCCGGTACCCCACCGACCGCAGCACCAACGGCGCCTCGATGTCCTCGAACACCCCGGTGCCCGCGACCCCGCCGCGCCCGTCCGGCGCGGTCCGCTCGAAGCGCACCGCGCGCACCGCGCCCTCGCCGAGCAGCGCCACCGGCTTGAGGAAGAACCGCAGATGGATCCGGCGCGGCCGGCCGATGGGCGCGCGCCGCGCCCAGTCGCGCAGCACCTCGACATTGCGCCGGTTGATCCCCGGCAGCCCCGACGGGTCCGCGTACGCCGGGTCCAGCGCCAGCTCCTCGGCGCGCACCAGCACATCGGCGCCGGTCAGCGCGCCCAGCTCGCGCAGCTCCTTGGTGGTGAACTTCGCCTGCGACGGCCCGCGCCTGCCGACCATGTGGATGTCCGCGACCTGGCTCTCGGACAGCGCCCCGAGGGCGGCGTGCGGCACATCGGTGGGCCTCAGCTCCTCCGCCCCACGGGCCAGGATCCGCGCCACGTCCACCGCGACATTGCCCACGCCGATGACGACGGCGGAGCCCGCCCCCAGCGCGAAGGAGTCGACGGTCGCGTCGGGATGGGCGCTGTACCAGGAGACGAACTCGGTCGCGGAGAAGCTGCCCGGCAGCTCCTCGCCCGGAACGCCGAGCCTGCGGTCGGTGGCCGCGCCCACGCAGTAGACCACCGCGTGGTAGAGCCCCAGCAGCCGCTCGGGCACCAGTGGGGGTGGGCCCACCTGCACATTGCCGAGGAAGCTGACCCGGGGGTGCTCCAGGACCGTGCGCAGCGTGTTCTGCAACGACTTGATCTTCTCGTGGTCGGGCGCGACACCGTAGCGCACCAGCCCGTACGGACAGGGCAGCCGGTCCAGGACATGCACCGACACCTCGGGGACGGCCTGCTGCTGGACGAGCGCTTGGGCGGCGTACACCCCGCTCGGCCCGGAACCGATGACCGCGACGCGAAGCACGAGGAGCTCCTTCCGCAGGATGTCTCCAGCATCCCACCCGGCGGGGCGCCCTGTCCGGCACTACGCGCCGAGGGACCGGTCCGGGTGACACCGCCCGGCCGCCGGTCCACGGGCGCGCGACCGCGCCGCGAGCCCGGCTCGAAGCCGTCCAACGGTCCGCCAGGGCCCAGCGCTCCATGCGCCGCCCGCTACGACATCCGCCGCATCCGCCGGATCTCGCTGCTCTGCTGCGCGATCACGTCGTTCGCCATCTCCTCCACCCGGACGTTGTTGCCCTGGGCCAGCACATCCGTGGCCATGGAGACCGCGCCCCGGTGGTGGGTGATCATCAGCTTGAGGAAGAGCGCGTCGAAGTCGGCGCCCTTGGCGGCGCGCAGCCGCGCGAGCTGGGCCTCGGTGGCCATCCCCGGCATCCCGGCGTCATGGCCCTCGTGGCCGCCGTCGCCGCCCTTCGGCTCGCCGCCGGCCGTCTTCTGCCAGGCGCGCATCGCCTCGATCTCCGGCTTCTGTCCGGACGCTATGCGCTCCGCGAGCCGCTTGACCTTGGCCGACTTGGCGTGGTCGGCGGCGAGGCCGGTCATCACCAGGGCCTGCCGGTGGTGCTCGATCATCATGCGGACGTAGGAGCGGTCGGCCGTGTTGGGGGAGTCGTCGTCCCCGGCCTTCGCGGCTTCCTCGGCCGACAGCTTCTTCGCCGTTTCACCGGGCTTGCCCGGCGCGATCACCGCGGGCTTTCCGTCCTTGCCCTTCCCCGCGTCGGCGCCGCCGCCGCTCTCCGCGTCACAGCCGGTCAGGACGAGTGCCAGGGCCGCCGCCGCGGCGGCGGCCACGAGGGATGCGGAGTGGAGCGTCGTACGGCGGTTCAACACCGTGGCCTCCTGGGGCGCTTGGGATCCGCAGACCGTCTTAGCACGTCAGCGGCGCTCCCGGAGCGGGCGAGTTGGGAAAATCTCTTTACGAACATGTTGCTACCTGTTGTGGTGTACATGGATAGAGCGATACTTCCCCCGGTCCGTCAACCGTTCAACACCGAGCGGAGACGGCGACAAAGGGAGGACGCAGTGAAGCCGTGGGAAAGACCTCCGCAGCGGCGCAGATACCTCGGCGCGGCCGCGGCCGCCTTCGGACTGGTGGCCACCTTGCTGGCCGCGGGCCCGGCGGCCGCGACGCCCGACCCCGGTGACGCTCCCCACAAGGAGCGGGTGACGAAGAGTCAGCAGTCGGAAGCCAGGGCCGCCATCGAGAACGGCGACATCCCCGGTGTGGACCAGATCGTCCACAGCGACAATGTCAGCCACCTCACCAACATCCCCAAGCAGGACCTCAAGGGCGTCAACTCCGACCTGGCCTTCCAGGGCAAGTACGCCTTCGCGGGCAACTACGACGGCTTTGTCATCTACGACATCAGCCGGCCGAAGAGCCCGAAGATCGTGAGCCAGGTGCTCTGCCCGGGTTCGCAGAACGATGTGTCGGTCTCAGGAGACCTGCTCTTCCTCTCCACCGACTCCTCGCGCAGCGACAACTCCTGCAACAGCACCACCCAGCCCGCGACCGAGAAGTCCTCGTGGGAGGGCATGAAGGTCTTCGACATCAGCGACAAGCGGAACCCGCAGTACGTCGCAGCCGTCGAGACCTCCTGCGGTTCGCACACCCACACCCTGGTGCCCGAGCGCAAGGACGTGTACATCTACGTCTCCTCGTACGCGCCCAGCGCCACCTTCCCGGACTGCCAGCCTCCGCATGACGGCATCTCGGTCATCAAGGTGCCCCGCAAGACGCCCGAGAAGGCCGCGGTCATCGACTTCCCCGTGCTCTTCCCGGACGGCGGAAACCCCGGTGGGTCCACCAACCCGGGCGTCTCCCAGACCACCGGCTGCCATGACCTCACCACGTTCCCCAAGCTGAAGCTGGCGGCGGGCGCGTGCATGGGCGACGGCATCCTGCTCGACATCGCCGACCCCGCGAAGCCGCGGGTCATCGACCGGGTCGAGGACAACGTGAACTTCGCCTTCTGGCACTCGGCCACCTTCAACGAGCGCGGCACCAAGGTCGTGTTCACCGATGAGCTGGGCGGCGGTGTGGCCGCCACCTGCAACACCGAGGTGGGCCAGGACCGCGGTGCCGACGGCATCTACGACATCGTCGGCAAGGGCGACAAGCGGAAGCTGGTCTTCCGGAGCTACTTCAAGATTCCGCGCCACCAGGCCGACACCGAGAATTGCGTGGCCCACAACGGCTCGCTGATCCCGGCCAAGGGCCGCGACATCATGGTCCAGGCGTGGTACCAGGGCGGCGTGTCCATCTGGGACTTCACCGACTCCGACCGGCCGAAGGAGATCGGCTACTTCGAGCGCGGGCCGCTCTCCGGCGACACGCTCATCACCGGCGGCTCCTGGTCCGCGTACTACTACAACGGCTACATCTACTCCAACGACATCGAGAAGGGCTTCGACGTCCTGAAGATCCACGACCGGCGCACCGACAGCGCCGAGTCGGTCCGGCTGCGCGAGCTCAACACGCAGACGCAGCCCGACTACCGCTGAGCGCCCGCTCCCTAGTCCAGAGCGCTCATCCGGTTCCCGCCGGGCGGCTCGTCGCCCGGCGGGAACCCCAGCTCCCAGTCCAGTCGGTAGCGGTGGAACAGCTCCGCCCGCAGCCGCTCGGGCGCCATCGGCGCGCCCGGCAGCAGCACCGCGACCACCGCGCCCATCAGCAGGGCGCGCAGCAGCCGGTAGTCGGTCTCGGGGTCCTCGGAGCCGTACCGCGTGACGGTGTCCCGCAACAGGGCGGCCAGCCGCTGCTGCTCGGGGCACTGGATGAAGCCCTCTGCCGTGAGGATCCCCGCCATATGGGTGCGCATCAGCCGCGGCCGGTCCCGGGCCAGGCCCAGGATCGCGTCGATCGCCCGCGCCAGCAGCTCCCGCCCCGCCTCCTCGCCCTCCGGCCGCGGCTCCCGCTCGAGCCCCCGGGCCAGTTCCATGTGCATCAGCCGGTGCACGGCGGTCTGAAGCAGCTGCCGCTTGCCCGGGAAGTAGTACGACACCAGACCGCGGGCCGCCCCGGCCCGGTCGGCGATATCGGCGAGGGTGGTCGCCTCGTAGCCGTGCTCGCCGATCAGCTCGACCGTCGCCTCCAGCAGACGGGCCTGGGATCGGCGCCGCAATTCCTCATTGACCGACGGGCTTCGGGGGACCATGCTGTAACTCCTGCGTTGGCTGGCTGTCAGTCAATATACTCAGGGGACGTGCGGTTGTCCGCCGTTCCCTTGGGGGGGCGGACGCATGTCTCCGCCGGTTCGGGCGACACGGGGGGATCGCCCGAACCGGTGGGTTCGCCCCTTTGGAGCGCCTTTGGAATCCCTTACGGGGCCCGGCCTCCCGGGCGCTAGGGAGCCGTGGCGGCGTCCGGCAGCGGGCCGAGAACCGCCCGCAGGGCATCCGGGCGCCGGTCCACCGGGAGATGGTCCACCAGAAGGACCCGGCAGCCCAGGGCCGCCGCTCCCGCGTCCGCCCGGCGGTCGTCGCCGACCATCACGGTGTCGCCCGGGTCCAGCCCCAGCGCGTCGCACGCGGCCTGGAACAGCCGTGGATCCGGCTTCTGGACGCCGTGTTCGTACGACAGCGCATAGGCGTCCACCAGGCCGTCCAGGCCGTGGGCGCGGAAGACCGGGCGCAGATCCCAGCCGATGTTGCTGACCACCGCGATCCGCACACCGCGCCGGCGCAGTTCGGCCAGCACCTCGGGGGCGTCGGGGTAGGGCCGCCAGGCGGCGGGTTCCCTGTGGCGGTCATAGAGGGCGTCGTAGAGCGCGGGACGGGGGAGCGGCACCTGGCGGGCCAGACCGGTGTAGGCGGCCCGGTGCAGCTCGGCGTCGCGGTCCCGTACGCGCCACACGTCCTCCAGGTGCGGCGGCACCGCGAGCGGCTGGGCGCCGCCGGGAAGCGCTCCGGCGTCCTCCAGCTCCCGCGCGTACCGTACGACCTCCTCGTCGGGGACGGCGGTTCCGGTCCGCTCCAGCGCGGCACGGAGCCAGGACTCGGTGGACTCGATGCGGAACAGCGTCCCCGAGAAGTCGAACAGGGCGCCCTTGATGGTCACAGTTGACGCTCCCTCATCTTTGATGTGGCCAGGAGCCAGGACTTCCGGCATCGTATGCCGTGGGCCCGGTCCCGTTCAGCCATCGGCGTATCCGTTTCGGCCGTTTTGCTGGCAGATAAATCCCGGCCGAATCAAGGCGCAGGGTTTAGGGGATTCATGAGGTGGAGGCCGTTTATGGTCTCGTTGTCGTGGTGATCATACAGGGGTCAATCCCCGTAACTCCGCGACCGAGTCGGGGCAGGCGATATCTGCTGAGCGCGAGGAGGTTGCCGGTAATGGTACGTGACATGACATCGAGGCAACCGGGGGATGGCCACGGGTTGGGCGCAGACCGGTCCGGAGTCCGCCGTGGCGGGCGTGGGGCGGCGACCGGCCGGGGTGGCTGCTGGTAAACGCCAGCTTTGCACGGAGCAACGAACATTGCCGGTTCCATAACCGGTTTCACAGGCTGAGGTGTATTCGCGTCGGCATGCCGCACTCTCCTTTTGTTGTGCGCGTCGGCGCCGGTGGCGTCCCGCCCTTTCCGGGGTGTGCGGACCGGCCGCCCGCTCGGTCGAGCATGATCACACGGGGGACGCACGGGGGCAGGTAACCGTGGCTGAGGTCACAACCTACGGAAGGTATCGTTCCGGTTGTGTCTCTGCTTGTATGACCGTCAACGACACTGGCTCCCACCGGAGGTGATCCACATCAGAGAATTCACCGCCGCCGACGCAGCGGATATCTGTCTCGTCAGAGAAACGTTCTTCCGCAGGGTGGGATGACTGCGGACATCAACTCATCTCTCAAACGCAACCCCCACAGCGAGGACTGATGAGTATGGGACTGACAGATTATCAATCCGAGCTCCACGATGTTCTCGGCGCCGCAGCAGAAGGCAATGGCGGGCTTCTGCAAGTGATCGGGGGACCGGGTGTCGGGAAGACCACCTTATTGGGAAGTCTGAAGGAGCGGGCGGCCGCATCGGGTGCGGTCTGTCTCACGGCGTCCGGATTCGCGGACGACACCGCCATTCCGTTCAACATCGTGGAACAGCTGGTCCGATCCTCCACGGCCACCGGCGCATTGGATGTCGTGGCACACTGGAGGACCGCCGGGGAGCGATATGCGGAAGCCGAGCACGACCTGCTGAGAAGTCTGGTCCGGGAGATATCCGACGTGCTGCACCGCATCGCGGGCGGCAGGCAACTGATCCTCGCGGTCGATGACGCCGAGCATGCCGACTACCCCTCCCTGATGTGCCTTCTGCATATCGCCCGGCATGCGTCCGGCACCCGCACCCTCGTCGTGATGACCAGCGGGCAGACCCACCACCTGTGCACCCGCATCCACAGCTTCCACCACCTCTACAGGATCGATATCGGTGCCCTCCCGGAGTCCGGAGTCCAACGCCTGCTGGAGCGGCACGGCGACGCCGACCTGGCCGACCGGATCCACTCCTCCTGCCACGCCATCAGCGGAGGCAACCCGAGGCTGGTCAGGGCCCTGCTGCGGGACCACCTCAAGGCCGACCGGAGTGGGGCAGGCGGAGATGTCACGGTCGGAGCGGAATTCCAGGAGTCCTACCGCTGGTCCCTGTTGTGCCATCAGGGGCTGCTCCAGGTGGCACAGGCGCTCGCCGTGCTCGGCCCGTACGGCAGCCCCTGGCGGGTGGCCAGTCTGCTCGAATACGGTGCGGAACGCGCGTCCCGGGCCATCGACCTCCTCAACTCCGCGGGTCTGCTGGGGGACGGGCGTTTCCGGCACCCGGCGGCCCGTTCCGTCGCGCTGGAGACGCTGACGGCGGAGGACCGGGCCCGCCTCAGCGCGAAAGCGGCCGAACTTCTGTATGCCGAGGGGGCCGACCCCATCGCGGTGGCCGAACTCCTGGTCACCGCCGACAAAACGCCGGACCAAAAGGGCGTGGCGGTGCTCTGGCAGGCGGCCCAGAAGAATCTCGACGAGGGATGCACGGAGGAGGCGATCGCCAGTCTGCGGCTCGCCGACCGCGCGGACCTCGGCCGGCGGGAGCACATGGACATTCTCATGGCGCTGGTCGGCGCGTTATGGTCCAGCAATCCGGCGGCCGCCGAACCCGAGCTGGACCGCCTGCTGGCCGCGATCCGGGCGGAATCCCCCGCGGACATCCCGGAGCAGTATCAGTGCTTCCTGCTCTTCATGGTGCTGTGGTTCGGCCGGTACGCCGATGCGGAAGCGACCTTCAAATGGTCGTCGGGCAATGATGACACCGATACCGCGTCCAGTATGGCCGCTCTGCGGGTGACCCGGCAGTGGGTCACCTTCCTCAAACCGATGCTGATCCATGACTTCCCCGGGCAGGACGTTCCGGACGGGGAAGTCGACGCTTTGTGGGCGGCCAATCTGGAGCACGGTCTCCAGCTCTCCGTGGACGAGCTGGGCATGGAGATCGGGCATCTTCAGGATCCGCGGCAGATGGCGGACTTCTCCCCCGACGCCATGCATCTGTTGTCTCCCTCCAACCATTTCTGGTTCGCTTACGCATACGCCTGCCGGATCGTCTGGGCATTGGCCGCCAGGGGGGAATCGGAGGCGGCGGACCGGCTGTGCGGGGCGCTCTTCACCGCGGCCGACAAGCTGAACATGAAGACCCCGTGCGCCGTCGCCCTGTCCATGCGCGCATATATTCGATGCCGCCATGGGGATTTCACCACCGCCATTGATCTCGCGGGTACGGCGTTGCGTTCCATCCCGCCGCGCGGCTGGGGCGTCGCCATCGGATTGCCGCTGTCCGTGCTGGTGGCGGCCCACACCGCCATGGGCAGACTCGAAGAGGCCCAGCGGTATCTGCATTACTGGGTGCCGAAGGAAATGTTCGACAGCGTGGTGGGACTGGAGTACCTCCGGGCCCGGGGGCAGTACTGCCTGGCCACCAATCGCCCGTACGCCGCGCTGAACGACTTCATGGTGAGCGGGATGCTGATCGATCAGTGGCCCGTGGACTTCGGTGATCTGGCGCCCTGGCGCGTCGACGCCGCCGAGGCGTATCTGCGGGTCCATGAACCGGCGGAGGCCAAGAGACTCGCCCTGGAAGAGCTCAAGCTGTCGCCCGACCGGCCCCTGAGCACCCGGGGCAGAGCACTGCGCACCCTGGCCATGGCCGAGGACCCGGACAAGCGCAGACTGCTCCTCTACCAGTCCGCCAAGTGCCTGCGCGAGCAGGGCGACCGTTATGAACTCGCCCGTACGCTGGCCGAGCTCAGCCAGGACTACCTCAGCACCGGGGAGACCCAACAGGCGCGCACCACCTGGCACGAGGCGCAGAGGCTGATGGACGAGTGCGGGATGAGCGCCCAGCACGAGAGCCGGAGAGAGCTCGTCGTGGACGGTGTCGAGAGCGTTGGGAACCCTCAGCTGCTCAAGGACGTGGGGGAGTCCGAACGCACCGAACGCACCGAACGCACCGAACGCACCGAACAGACCGAGGACACCGACCCCGGCACACCGGCCGAGGGCGCCGAGCACCCCGTACTGTCGGAGGCCGAGTGGCGGGTGGCCACGCTGGCGGCGTCCGGGATGACCAACCGGCAGATCGCCAAGAGCCTGTACATCACCGTCAGCACCGTGGAGCAGCATCTGACCCGCATCTACCGCAAGCTCTCGGTGGGGAACCGGCAGGAGCTGTCGCGCCGGCTGTGGCTGCTCATCGGTGCCACGGGAGCGTCGTCCGGCTGACCGCCCCCGAGGCAAGGGGGGATAGGGGAGTGGTTAGGGGACTGGGGAGCGGGCGTGCGGACCAGACTTGGCAAACCGTAGGGCGGCGCAGTGGCGGCGATCGAGCGACTGACGGGACGGACAGGCATGGACGAGATACGCGACTACCCCGAACTGCGGGCTGCTGCATGCCCGTTCTCACCCCCGCCGGGTTATGAGGAGCTGCGCGAGCGGTCCGCCGTCACACGGGTGCGGATGTGGGACGGCAGCACCCCGTTCCTGGTCACCGGCTATCACGAGGCGCGGACCGTGCTCGGCGACGACAGGTTCAGCGCCGACGGCACCCACAAGGCGATGCCCCGCTTTGTGAAGTTCGAGGTGCCCGCCGATGTGTTCAACCTCGGCAGGATGGACGATCCGGAGCACGCCCGGATCCGCCGCATGCTCACCGCGCACTTCACCATCCGGCGCACCGAGGCGATGCGGCCGATGATCCAGGACATCGTGGACGGCCTCCTGGACCGGCTGATCGCCGAGGGACCGCCGGCCGACCTGGTGGCCGACTTCGCCTTCCCGCTGCCGTCCCAGGTGATCGCCGTGATGCTGGGCGTCTCGGACGCCGACTTCGCCGAGTTCCAGCGCGCGTCGCAGGGCGTCATGGACTTCACCGTGTCCACCGAGGAGATGGGCGCCGCGCTCGGTGTCATGGTGGACTACGTCTCCCGGATGTGCGCGGCCAAGCGCGCCGCCCCGGGAGACGACCTCCTCAGCCGGCTCATCGTCGACCAGGAGCGGACGGGCGCGCTCACCCAGCAGCAGGTGGTCGCCACCGCCCTGGTGCTGCTGCTGGCCGGGCACGAGACCACCGCCAACATGATCGCCCTGTCCACCGTCCTGCTGCTGCGCAACCCCGACCAGCTCGCCCGGCTGCGGGCGGACCCCGGGCTGATGCCCAACGCGGTGGACGAACTGCTCCGGTACATCACGATCGTCCAGGAGGGCACCGGACGGGTGGCCATCGAGGACGTCGAGGTCGGCGGCGTGCTCATCCCGGCCGGCGAAGGGGTGATCATCAACCTGCCCAGCGCCAACCGCGATCCCCACTTCGCGGGCGCCCATGAGCTGGACCTGGGCCGGACGAACGCCCGCGAGCACGTCGCGTTCGGCTTCGGGGTGCACCAGTGCCTGGGGCAGACCCTCGCCCGGGTCGAGCTCCAGATCGCACTGGAGACCCTGGTGCGCCGGCTGCCGACACTGCGCCTGGAGGTTCCGTTCGAGGATCTGGCGTTCCTGTACGAGTCGATGAACTTCGGCGTCGCCCGTGTGCCCGTCGCCTGGTGACCGGTCACCAGGGATGGCCGATGGCCGATGGCCGGTGACCGCGGACCGGAGGCCGGGCGGACAACAGAAGGAGAGAGGAGCACCATGGTGAAGGTCTCGGTGGATCAGGAGAAGTGCTGCGCGGCCGGACACTGTGCGCTGGCCGCGCCGGAGGTGTTCGACCAGCGGGAGGAGGACGGGGCCGTCGTGCTGCTGGACCCGAACCCGCCGCTCGCGCTCCGCGACAGCGTCGCCGAGGCGTCGTTCCTCTGCCCGGCCGCCGCGATCGCGGTAGAGGATTAGGGCATCAGCAAGCGCTCCACACCCGATCGCGGCCCCGGCGAGACGCTTCTCGCCGGGGCCGCGCAAGCGAGGGGAAGGCAGTCTTGACCACGTCGACTTCCAGTCCGGCCGCCAGTTCCGGGTCTGCTTCCCGGCAGGTCACCGTCGGGCTGGCGGAACGCTCGTACACCGTTCACATCGGACACGGTGTGCAGCGGCTGCTCCCGCAAGTGGTGGCCGCTCTGGGGGCGCGCAAGGCGGTGGTGGTCACCGCGCGGCCCCCCGAGCGGACCCCCGACCCGGGAGTGCCCTCGCTCGTCGTACCGGCGCGTGACGGGGAGGAGGCCAAGGACCTGGCCGCCGTGACGGACCTGTGCCGCCGGTTCGTCGGATTCGGGCTGACCCGCTCGGATGTGGTGGTGTCCTGCGGTGGCGGCACCACGACCGATACGGTGGGCCTGGCCGCCGCCCTCTACCACCGGGGCACACCGGTCGTCCATGTGCCGACCTCGCTGCTGGCCCAGGTGGACGCGAGCGTCGGCGGGAAGACCGCGGTCAATCTCCCCGAGGGCAAGAACCTCGTCGGCGCCTACTGGCAGCCCGCCGCCGTGCTCTGCGACCTCGACCACCTGGACACCCTGCCCGAACGGGAATGGCGCAACGGCCTCGGCGAGATCGCCCGCTGCCACTTCATCGGCGCGCCCGATCTCGACCGGTTGCCCCTGCTCGACCAGATCGCGGCCAGTGTGACGCTCAAGGCGGGCGTCGTCGCCGCGGACGAACGCGATTCGGGCCTGCGCCACATCCTCAACTACGGCCACACGCTGGGACATGCGCTGGAACGCGCCACCGGGTTCGCGCTGCGGCACGGGGAGGGCGTGGCCATCGGCACGGTGTTCGCCGGGCGGCTCGCCGGCGCGCTGGGGCGCATCGGCCCGGAGCGGGTCGCCGAGCACCGTGAGGTGGTCGCCCGCTACGGCCTGCCGATCGGGCTGCCCCCGGATGTCTCCGTCCTCGAGCTGGTGGAGCTGATGCGGCTGGACAAGAAGGCCACCGATGGGCTGACGTTCGTCCTGGACGGACCCGAGGGGGCGGAACTGGTGCGCGGGATCTCCGAGGAGACGGTCGGCGCCACCCTCGCGGAGATGCCCCGGGAGCCGGAGGGGTGATGCGTGGCGCGAACCGGAGGGGGATGCGGCGCGAACCGGAGGGGGATGCGGCGCGCCGGAATCGCCATACGCCGCGGTATTCGGACCCGTCGTTTTAGGGGCACACCGTCTCGGTAGGGGGTTGACCGTACGGCGCGCGCCCTGGATAACAGAACAGCGCGGCGCGTAAATCGAGATGCGTCGGGGTCGGTTAGGGGGCGGAGGTTCCGGTAGGGGTTGATGCTGGTACGGGCGTGCTGATGGAATCGTTTCCCGATCAACGTTTGGTCTGACCCAAGGGCCGCGAGTCCGCATTTCGTCGACCTCGATCGGGGACCATGAACATGCCCTACAGCTATGCCATGCCGGTGAATACCGAGCGGAATTCCCGTCCGACGGACAGAATGAGGAATGCCGCGCCGCACCTCGGACATCCATTCGGTGACTCTTCGGTGCGGCCCGGGCAGGCCCTTCTCGTGGACGGGCCGCTGGCATGCGGCAAGACGACCCTGCTCCGGTCGTTCGCCGAGCGAGCCTCGGAGGCCGGCTACCTCGCCGTCACGGCGACGTGTTCTCCCAGCGAGCGGGACCTCCCCTTCGGCGTCGTCTCCCAACTCGCCCGCGGGGTCTGGAAGTCACCGGGTGGACTGCCCGAGGTGCCGGGGCTGTCGGCCATCCTCCACGGGACCAGCGATCCGGCGGACCAGGCCGAGATCGCCCGGCTGTGCCATCGGCTGTGCACCTCGCTGATCGACCATGCGGAGCACACGCCGCTGCTGCTCGCCGTGGACGATGTGCGGCACAGCGACCCGGCCTCCGCGCACTTCCTCCTCCAGCTGGTGCGCCGCCTGGACGCGGCACGGATCGCGGCCGTGTTCACCGACGACCTGAGCCTGCCCGCGCCGTCGCTGCCGCTCCGCTATGAACTGCTGCGCTCCCAGAACCTGCGCCGGATCGGCCTGGGTCCGCTCAACCGCGAGCAGGTGGCGGATGTGGTCGTGGCGGAGCTGGGCGAGACCGCGCGCCACCGCGCCGGTGACGTCTACGCCGCCACCGGCGGCAACCGGCTGTTGCTGCACACCCTGCTCTCCGACTACGGCGAACACGGCGAGCCCCGTCAGGCGGGTTACGGCCAGTCCTTCCTGAGCTGTCTCCACCGCAATGAGCCGATCTTCCTGGACGTGGTGCGCGCGCTGGCCGTGGTGGGCGCCTCCTTACCCGCCGCCGACCTCGCCTGGCTGACCGGCCAGGAACCCGAGCCCATCGGCCAGGTGCTGGCGGCGCTGACCGGTGCCGGGCTGATGGACGAGGGCGCGTTCCGGCACGAGGCGGCGCGGCTCGGCGTGCTCAACGACATGCCCGCGCGGGAGCGCAGGAGCCTCCACCAGCGGGCCGCGCGGCTGCTGCACGACCAGGGCAGGCCCGCCACCACGATCGCCCGCCATCTGGTGCGCGCCGGGCAGATCCCCGACTCCTGGCCCGCGGAGGTGCTGCTGGAGGTGGCCGAGCAGGTGGCGGTGGGCGAAGAGCCGTCCATCGCCGTCGACCTGCTGGAGCAGTCCTTCGAGCAGTGTCCGCACGAAGAGCGGCGCGCCGCCCTCCGGGCCAAACTCGCCGAGGCGGAATGGAAGATCAACCCCTCCACCGCCAGCCGCCACCACACACCGCTCTACGGCGCCGTCCGGGCCGGGCGGCTCGGCCTCCACGACAGCGTCACCCTCCTCATGCAACTCCTGTGGAAGGGCGGTCTGACCGACGTGGAGGGGCTGCTCGCCCATCTGCGCCACGACCCCGCCGCCACGGACCAGCTGCACGCCATCGAGGCGGCGCTCACCTGCACCTACCCCTGGCTGGCCGAGCGGCGCACCGCCCCGGCCCACCACGGTGGCTCCGCGGCCACGCGGGCGGCGGTGTGGCCCCGGGCCGGCACCGTGCTGGCCGACGTGCTCACCGGCGGGCAGACCCATGACACCGTACGGCGCGCCGAGGAGGTACTGCGCGAACTACAGCTCGGCCACGACCCGGCGTGCCAGGAGCAGGCGGGGCTGTTCGCCCTGCTCGCGCTGGTCTACGGCGGCCGGATCGACCTGGCGTCCGCCTGGTGCGAGGGCGCGCTCGGCGAGACCGGCGGGGGACCGCATGTCCCCATGCGGCAGGCGGTGCTGGCGGCGGCCAGGTCGGAGATCGCCCTGCGCCGCGGTGACCTCGCCGAGGCCGCGGAGCGGGCCCGGGCCGCCCTCACCCATGCCACCCCCGGCGCGTGGGGCGTGGCGATCGGGCTGCCGCTCGGCTCCCTCATCCTGTCGTGCACCCGGATGGGCCGGCACGAGGAGGCGGGGTTCCATGTCGCGCAGACCGTGCCCAACGCCATGTTCAAGAGCTCCTACGGACTGCACTACCTGTACGCCCGCGGCCACTACTTCCTCGCGGCCAACCGCCACCAGGCGGCGCTCGCGGACTTCCTGCTGTGCGGTGAGCTGCTCACCGACTGGGGACTGAGCAGCGGCTGCGACCCGGTGCCGTGGCGGATCGGGGCGGCGGAGGCCTGGCTCGCACAGGGCAACCACGACCAGGCCCGGATCCTGGTCTACCAGCAGCTCAGCCGTCCGCACACGGACGGGGCCAGGGCCCGCGGGCAGTCGCTCCGCCTCCTGGCGGCCACCAGTTCGGCCAAGCGGCGGCCGCAGTTGCTCAACGAGGCGGTGGGGCTGTTCACCGAGCAGGAGGACAAGTACGAACTGGCCCGTACGCTGTGGGACCTCAGCCAGGCGTACCACGCGCTCGGCGAGAAGAAGCAGGCCCGCCGGACCATGCGCCGGGCCTGGCACGTGGCGAAGATGTGCGACGCGGCCTCGCTGTACGAGGAGTGGCTGCCGGCCGACGACCCCTCCCAGGCCACGGCGTTGCTGCCGAAGGCGGACACCGGGGTCGAGCGGTTGACCCACTCCGAACGGCGGGTCGCGTCGCTGGCCGCCATGGGCTACACCAACCGGGAGATCGCCGGGAAGCTGTATGTCACGGCCAGCACCGTGGAGCAGCATCTGACCCGGGTCTTCCGCAAGCTGGACATCAAGCACCGGGAGCAACTGCCCACCGAACTCTACGCCGACCGCATGGAGTTGGCGTGACAGCGGACGGCCATGCCCCGGGAGGACCCCGGGGCATGGCCGTCGTGGGTGCGGCGGTGTGCGCGGTGTGCGCGGTGTTTCAGCGCTTGACCGCGAGCGTGATGCCATCACCCACGGTGAGCATGCTGATCTCGACGCGTGCGTCCTCCCGGAGCAGCTTGTTCACCTCGCGCAGGGCGGCGGTGTCGGCGTCCTGCGCGGCCGGGTCGACCACCCGGCCGAAGAAGAGGGTGTTGTCCAGGACGATGAGCCCGCCGCGCCGGAGCAGCGCCAGCGACTCCTCGTAGTAGTGGGCGTATCCGGTCTTGTCCGCGTCGATGAAGACCAGGTCGAACTCCCGGCCCTCCCGCCGCAGTCCGGCGAGGGTGTCCTTCGCGTCACCGATGCGCACATCGATGCGGTCCGCCACTCCGGCGCGCTCCCAGAACGGGCGGCCGAGCCCCGGCCACTTCGGTGTGATGTCGCAGGTGATCAGCGCGCCGTCGGCCGGCAGCGCCCGTGCCATGCACAGTGTGCTGTATCCGGTGAAGGTGCCGATCTCCAGCACCGAACGGGCGTCCAGGAGCCGCACCAGCAGCCCGAGAAGCTGGCCCTCCTCGGGCATCACCTGCATGGCCTGCGCGGCGGGCAGACCGGCGGTCTCCGCCCGCAGCCCGGCCAGGACCTCGTCATCGCGCAGGGACAGTTCCCGTACATAGCCGAGGATTTCCTCGGTCACATCGACTTGCTGAGCCATCGGATTGCCGCACCCCGCAAAGGTGAAAGGGAAAGTCAATGCGGCCAATGCTAAGAATCCGCGGACGCGCCGCGCAATGGCGCCCGCCGGAATGCCGGAACTCATATTCCGGCTGAGGGGGGTCTAGGGGGGATCCTTAGGGGATTTGCGCGATCGCCCGGACAATATCGTGAACGCGGAAGCGCGTGTCATGGTCGGCACGTTGTTCACAACGCGCTGCGGAGGCGATGAATGAGCGGACATGCGGAAGCGCCGCGGCTCATGGTGCTGGGCGCAGGAACGATGGGACTGGGAATCACCTCGCTCGCCGTCGGCCACGGAATCCCGGTGACGGTCGTCGAGGTGGACGAGGCCAGGGCGGGCCGGACGCGGGCCGCGGTCACCGAACGGCTCCGCATGGCCCAGCTCATGGGAGCCCTGCCGGCCGGCCGCCCGCAGGGCGAGCTGACCGTCACCGCGTCACCGGCCGACGGCCGGGACGCGACCGCCGTGGTGGAGGCCGTCACCGAGGACACCCCCACCAAGGCCAAGGTGCTCGAGGCGGTCGCCGGGCTCACCGGAGCCCAGGTGCCGCTGATCTCCAACACCTCCTCCATCCCGATCGACGAACTGGCCGGTTTCATCGCTGATCCGGCACGGCTGGTCGGCACCCACTTCATGAACCCGCCCTATCTGATCCCCACGGTGGAGGTGATCCGCGGCCCCCGTACCGGGGACGCGGTGATGACCGCCGTGACCGATCTGCTGCGGGCGCTGGAGCGCAAACCGGTCGTCGTCGGCGACGGGCCGGGGTTCGTCACCAGCCGGGTGCTGCATCCGATGATCAACGACGCGATCCGGGTGGTGCAGGAGGGCACCGCGACGGTGGAGGCCGTGGACGACCTCATGCGGGAATGCCTCGGCCACCGCACCGGGCCGCTGCGCACCGCGGATCTGATCGGCCTGGACAACCTCGCCGACTCGCTGCGCGTACTGCACGAGCGCACGGGGGACTCCCGGTGCGCGCCGAGCGAATTGCTGCTGGAGAAGGTCCGCGACGGCCACCTGGGCCGCAAGTCGGGCCGCGGGTTCTACGCATACGGGAAGGAACTGGCGTGACCATCTCATCGAAGCCGGGCAGCCACACCGCCGAGACGGTGGCGCAGGAGGTGCAGCAGTTCCTCGAACAGCGCACCAAGCAGACCTGGGACCCGGACACCGATCTGTTCAGCAGCGGTGCCGTGTCCTCGATGTTCGCCATGGAACTGGTCGTGCACCTGGAGTCGACCTTCGACGTGGTGATCACCGGCCCCGACCTGGCACTGGACAACTTCCGCACGGTGAACGCGATGACCGAGATGGTCCTGCGGCTGCGCGAGGCACAGCCGTGACCGACGCCGCCACCAGCCATGCGGAGCTGGTCAGCGGGTTGATCGGGGACCGGGCCGACGCCTGGGACGTGGCCGGGGAGCTGCCCCGCGACCTGCTGGTCAAACTCGGCGCCTCCGGAGTGCTGTGCGCACAGGTCGGCCCCGAGCACGGCGGCATCGGACTGGACAGCCGGGCGGGCGGGGAGCTCACCGCGCGGGTCGGCGCCCGGTGCAGCTCCCTGCGCAGCGTGATGACCTCGCAGGGCATGGCGGCGTGGACCGTGCGGAGACTCGGCGGCGCGGAGCAGTGGGGCGCCTTTCTGCCCCGGCTGACCTCCGGAGACCTGGCGGCGGTCGGATTCAGCGAGCCAGGGGCGGGCAGCGACCTGTCGGCGATGGAGACCGAGATCGCCGACGACGGCACTGAGGTGATCGTCACCGGGCGGAAGGTGTGGATCACCGCCGCCCACTACGCCGATCTGCTGGTGGTGTTCGGCAAGTACCGGGGCGGCGCCACGGCCGTGGTCGTGCCCGCCCGGGCCCCCGGGGTCCGGATCACCCGGGTGGCGAACCCGCTGGGCTGCCGCGCCGCGGGCCACGCGGACATCACCCTGGACGCGGTCCGGGTGCCCGCCGACCACGTACTCGGTGGCACCGGACTGCCGCTGCCCCTCGCGACCACCGCCGCGCTCACCTACGGGCGGATGTCCGTGGCGTGGGGGTGCGTCGGCATTCTGCGCGCGTGTCTGGACGCCGCCGCCGCGCACACCGCCACCCGGGAGCAGTCCGGCCGCGTACTCGCCGAGCACCAGTTGGTGGCCCGGCACCTGACCGAGCTGTATGTCGCGGAGCGGCACGCCACCCGGGCCTGCGAACACGCCAGCGCCTCCTGGGACACCGGCTCGCCCGACATGGCGGTGGACGCGGTGCACGCCAAGTACGTGGCCTCGCGCGAGGCGGCCGAGGGCGCGGCCCGCGCCGTACAGCTCCTGGCGTCCGCCGCGGCCTCCGACGGCCATGTGGTGGCCCGGGCGTACCGCGACGCCAAGCTGATGGAAGTCATCGAGGGCACCAGCGAGATCTGCCAGCTCATCCTGGCCCAGCACATACGGAAGCCGGCCCAGCACACGCGGAGGAAGGTGCAACCATGACGGAGGGGAAGCCCGTGAGCGGGAGCGAGCCGCCGACGGCCGTCAAATGTCTCGTCTGGGATCTGGACAACACCCTGTGGCGCGGCACGCTGCTCGAGGACGGCGAGGTGCCGCCGTTCGAGTGGGTGCGCGATGTCATCACCACCCTCGACGAACGTGGCATTCTCCAGTCGGTCGCCAGCAAGAACGACCATGACCACGCCTGGGCGCGCCTGGAGGCGCTCGGGCTCGCCGAGTACTTCGTCCTGCCGCACATCGGCTGGGGCCCCAAGTCGGAAGCGGTGCGCGCCATCGCGGAGCGGCTGAACTTCGCCCACCGCGCCATGGCCTTCGTGGACGACCAGCCCGCCGAACGCGCCGAGGTCGCCTACCGGCTCCCCGAGGTGCGCTGCTACCCGGCCGAGGACGTGGCCCGGCTCACCGGACTGCCCGAGTTCAGCCCCGCCGTGGTCACCGTGGACTCGCGGCAGCGGCGGACCATGTACCAGTCGGGGTTCCGCCGGGACGCCGAACGGGCCGAATTCAGCGGCCCCGACGAGGAGTTCCTGCGCACCCTGGACATCCGGATGGCCATCGCCCGCGCCACCGAGCGTGAGCTGTCCCGGGTCGAGGAACTGACCCTGCGCACCAGCCAGATGAACGCCACCGGTGTGCACTACGCCGACTCCGTACTGCGCGGACTGCTCACCGACCCCGCCCATGAGGTGCTGGTCCTCACGATGGGCGACCGGTTCGGCACGCACGGGGCCGTCGGCATCGTGCTGCTGGAGAGGCATCCGAAGGTGTGGCATCTGAAACTGCTCGCCACCTCCTGCCGTGTGGTCTCCTACGGCGCCGGGTCCACCGTGCTGAACTGGCTGGCCGACCAGGCGGCGCGGGCCGGGGTGCACCTGGCCGCCGACTTCCGGCGCACCGACCGCAACCGGATGATGGAGGTCGCCTACCGCTTCGCCGGGTTCGCCGAGACCACCTGCGGGTGCACCGCCGCCCTCGCGGTCCCCGGCGAGGAGGGGGTCGAACGCCTCCACCTCACCCCCGCGTTCCAGCCGGCCCCGACGACGCTGCGGCTGACGGCGCCTGAGCTCGCCGACGCGGCCCTGCCGCACTCCCGCTGACCGGCGGGCGCTTCCCCCGGATCCTCGCGTCCGCCTCTGACTGGTTTGGGTGATCACTGTGCTTGTGCTCGGGCTCAACGGCAACTTCTCCGCCGCGGACACCGATGTGGTGCCGCAGCTGGGCGAGGTGTTCTTCCACGACTCGGCGGCTTCCTTGATCCGCGACGGCGAACTCGTGGCCGCGGTGGAGGAGGAGCGGCTCAACCGGATCAAAAAGACGACGAAATTCCCCCTCAACGCGGTCCGTGAGTGTCTGGCCCTGGCCGGCGCGCGGCCCGAGGACGTCGACGCGGTGGGCTACTACTTCCCCGAGAACCACATCGACACCGTCCTCAACCACCTCTACACCGAATATCCGAAGGCGCCCCTGCGCTACTCCCGCGAGCTGATCCGGGAGCGGCTGAAGGAGGGCCTGGGCTGGGACCTGCCGGACGAGAAGCTGGTGTACGTACCGCACCACGAGGCACACGCGTACTCCTCGTATCTGCACTCCGGCATGGACTCGGCCCTGGTCCTGGTGCTGGACGGCCGTGGCGAGCTGCACTCCGGCACCGTCTACCGGGCCGAGGGCACCCATCTGGAGAAGCTGGCCGACTACCCCGTGCCCAAGTCACTGGGCGGGCTCTATCTGAACGCCACCTATCTGCTCGGCTACGGCTTCGGCGACGAGTACAAGGTGATGGGCCTGGCCCCCTGGGGCAACCCCGAGACCTACCGCGACACCTTCGCCAAGCTCTACACCCTCCGCGACAACGGCGAGTACGAGCTGCACGGCAACATCATGGTGCCCAACCTGGTCAGCCCGCTGTTCTACGCCGAGGGCTTCCGGCCGCGCCGCAAGGGCGAGCCGTTCACCCAGGAGCACCGCGACTTCGCCGCCGCGCTCCAGGAGACGGTCGAGAAGATCGTGCTGCACATCCTCCAGCACTGGGCGAAGACCAGCGGTCTGTCGCGCCTGTGCTTCGGCGGCGGCGTCGCCCACAACTCCAGCCTCAACGGCCTGATCCTCAAATCCGGGCTGTTCGACGAGGTGTTCGTGCACCCCGCCTCGCACGACGCGGGCGCGGGCGAGGGCGCCGCCTACGCCGCGGCGGCGAGCCTCGGCACCCTCCAACGGCCGAGGAAGCGGCTGCTCAGCGCGAGCCTCGGCCCGGCGCTCGGCGACCGGGAGCGGATCAGGGCCCGGCTGGCCGACTGGGCGCCGCTGATCGATGTGGAGCACCCCGACGACGCCGTGGAGACCGCGGCCGGACTCCTCGCCGCGGGAGAGGTGCTCGGCTGGGCCTACGGCCGGTCCGAGTTCGGCCCCCGCGCCCTGGGCCACCGCAGCATCGTCGCGGACGCGCGCCCCGAGGAGAACCGCACCCGCATCAACGCGATGGTGAAGAAGCGCGAGGGCTTCCGCCCGTTCGCCCCCGTCGTCACCGCGGAGGCCGCCCCCGACTACTTCGACCTCTCCGGCGCGGAGGGCCACCACGAGTTCATGTCCTTCGTGGTGCCGGTGCTGCCGGAGCGGCGTACCGAACTCGGCGCGGTCACCCACGTGGACGGCACCGCCCGGGTGCAGGTCGTCTCGGCCGAGTCGGGCGAGCGGTTCCACCGCCTGGTGCGGCGGTTCGGCGAGCTCACCGGCACCCCGGTGCTCCTCAACACCTCCTTCAACAACAACGCCGAACCCATCGTGCAGAGCCTCGACGACGTGGTGACCAGCTTCCTCACCACCGACCTGGACGTCCTGGTGGTGGAGGACTGCGTGGTGCGCGCCAAACCCTCGCCCGACCTCGGCGCCCTGGTGCCGCGATTCCGCCCGGTGACCCGGCTGGCCGAGCGCAGGACGGCCGGTCCGGACGCCTCGGCGGGAGCGAAGACCCACGAGATCTCCCTCGACTACGACGGCGGCCCGTCCGCGAAGGTGTCACCCGAGCTGTACGAACTGCTCGGCGCGGTGGACGGCACCACCACGCTGGGGGACCTGGCCAAGACCGTCGCGGGCGGGCTGTCGGAGGAGCTGGCCACCGAGGTGTTCGCCCTGTGGGAGCAGCGCTTCCTCACCCTGACCCCGGCCGGGGACACAGGGCCGTCGGCGGACGACGGCACCCGGGGGCGCTGACCCGATGGCGGCGGACCCGATCACCGAAGTACACCGGGAGATCACCCGGCTGCTGACGAAACTGGGCCGACCCTCCGGTACCCGCCCGGACGCCCTCGTGGAGGCCTGCGTGGCCTGCCTGGAGGCCGCCCAGTGCGCCTCGGCCGCCGCCACCGGCCAGGAACACCCGGACACCGGCGCCCAGGAGGCGCTGCACGCGGTCAACGCGGCCGCCCTGGCCATCAGATACGCCCTGGTCAAGGCGGGCGACGAACGCCGCCGCGCGGCACGGACCGGGGAGAGCGTCACCTGAGCGCTCCGCTGGGACTTCCAAGCGCGAAACCAACTGGTCCCTTCCCCCTTGGCACTCGAGGGAAGGGACCAGTCGTATGCGGATGGGGAGCCTTACGACGGGGCCGGGGCCGGGTTCAGCTGCGTGGCCAAGTCGTCCACCAGGGAATGGAGCTCGGCCTCGTCCCTCGCGATGCCGAACAGGTAGAAGTCCGGGCGTACCAGCACCGCCAGCGCGTCCATCTCCGACAGGTAGGGCAGGTACCGGTCCTCCACGTCCAGCGCGTCCCGTGGGCCCAGGTCGGTCGTGGGGGTGTCCGCGGGGACCATGCGCACCAGCCGGGTGCCGATGCTGTCGAGGAACTTCAGGCGTCGTGCGCCCAGCGTCGGGACCACGTCCTCGGCGTGGAGGAGGACGAAACCGGTGCCCACCACGTCGTCGAACAGACCGGTGGTCCCCGCGCGGCGGACTCGCCACTGGGGGCCGGCCTGGCCGGCGTACGGTGCCGGGCGGCCCTGGTCGTCCTGGTGCAGCAACCCGTCCACGAGCGGCTTCACCACGGAGCGGCGGGCGGCGCTCGGGCCGATGTTGCGTTTGCGCGCGGCCAGCATCGCCGCGTCACGGTCCGCCGCCGCGGCCGGGTCCGCCATGCACACCACCCGGCCCAGGCCCACCGACATCTCCACCGCGTGCCGCACATGTGCCCGCCGCTCGGTGGTGTAGGTGTCCAGCAGCGCCGGTGCCGCGTGTCCGCCCAGGACCAGGTCCAGTTTCCAGGCCAGATTGGCCGCGTCCCGGAATCCGGAGCACATGCCCTGCCCGGCGAACGGTGGCATGAGGTGTGCCGAGTCCCCGGCCAGCAGCATCCGTCCGGCCCGCCAGCGCTCGGCCCAGCGGGCCTGGAAGGTGTAGACCGCGTGCCGGTCCAGGACGCCGTTGTCGGGCGTCACATCGAACAGCCGCAGCAGCTCCCAGGCGCTCTCCACGGTGCCGAAGTGCTCGGGGTCGTCCGCGGGCACCCGCATGAACTCGTACCGCCGGTGGCCGGGGCCCGCGGACACCGCCGTCCGGGGGCGCGCCGGATCGCAGATCTCCAGGTTGTTCGGCCGGAACTCGCGGTGTTCATGCAACCGCACATCGCAGATCAGCCAGTCGTACGAGAAGTCGAGGTCCGTCATGGTGGTGCCGACACCCGTCCGCACCAGGCTGTTCGCGCCGTCGCAGCCGACCACCCAGCGAGCGGTGAGGTCCGTCTTCTCCTCGTCCGGGCCGACCACGGTCAAGGTCACGTGGTCACCGTCGTCCGCGAGTCCCACCGCCTCGTATCCGCGCAGGATCCGCAGCAGTGGCAGCGTCGCCCCGTGCTCGATCAGCGCGGACTCCAGGGCGGGTTGATAGGCGGACAGCGCCTCCGGCCAGGTGCAGTGGCCCCGGTCGGCCACCTCGTGGTCGATCAGCGTCTCGCCCTTGGTGTTCTGCCAGGCGTGGTCCCGCGCGGGTTCGGTGAACTTGTCGAGCGAGTCGCCGATCCCGGCCGAGGCCAGAATCCGCGCGGCCTCACTGTCGAACCCGACCGCCCGGGGATGCCGGTACGGCTCCGGCCAGCGCTCCACCACCGTCACCCGTCGGCCGCGCTGGGCCAGCAGCACCGACAGCAGCTGCCCCACCGGTCCATAGCCGACGATCAGCACCTCGGCCCCGAGGCCGTCGGTTTCCCGCGCGGTGTCCACCGCCGCCTCCCGCCCGCTCATGCGCCCGCCAGGATCAGATCGACCACGTCCTGGAACTCGTCCGCCTTCACCAGCACCTTGGTGCGCTCCACCCCGTCCTCGACGGTGAAGTAGCGCCTGCCGATCAGTACGATCTTCCCGTTGTCCGTGGCCCGGCTGCGGAAGGTGGTTCCCGCGAGCACCGAGTCCTGTGCGTAGTCGTCCAGGCTGTCCAGCCGCACCGCGTCCCAGCCGGACGGGTCGGCCAGCTCCGGCCGGAACCGGTACACCGGCTGCCAGTCGCTCTCCTTGGGCCGCCGTTCCACCACCCGGTAGCCCTCGTGTTCGGTCACCCGGTACGAGCAGCCGTACTGGTGCTGCTCCTCCTCGGACAGATACAGCGGCTCCGAATACGACGGCCCGGGGAAGCCGACGTCCACGAGGTGGATCCGCCCATCGAGGTGGACCAGGTCGAAGGTGTGCTCCCGCTCCGGGCCGAAGGTGCCGTTCGCCTGCCGCACCGCTGCCGCCACCATGCGCACGTCGTAGCCGAGTTCGGCCAGCAGCGTGTGGAACAGCCGGTTGAGCTCGTAACACACTCCGCCATGGCCCTCGGTCACCACATGTTCGAACACCAGGTCAAGCGGGACGTTCGTGAGGTGCCGCGAGGCCGGAAGCCGGTCGGGGGCCGTGGAGTTGTCGTACGGGACCGCCATGAGATGCCGTTTGTGCAGATGACGGAGGGTGTCGAGGGTCGGTGGGGGCGTGCCCTCCACCCCGATGCGCCGCAGATACTTCGCCACGTCGAACATGCTTTGGGTCACCTCTCCGTGCTCTGGTCGTCGTCTTCGGCCGCTTCCCGGGCTGCCACGTCCGTGTCCGTGGTGGCCGCGCCCAGCGCGAGCTGGTCCTGGAGGTGCTCGGCGGCCATGGACGGGGTGGGGTAGTCGAACAGCATCGCCGCCGCGAGCTGGAGGCCGGCGGCCGCGTTGAGGCGGTTGCGCAGCTCCACCGCGGTCAGCGAGTCGAACCCGATCTCGAAGAGGGCGTCGTCCGGCCCCACCGCGTCCGGGGTGGGGTGCCCGAGGACGGCCGCGGCTTCGGCTCGCACGAGCTCGGTGAGGCGCTGGTGCCGCTGGGTCGGATCCAGGGCGGCCAGCTGCTCCGCGAGGGACGGGGCGTCGTCCTCCGGCTGGGCCGAGGTGTGGGCGGTGGGGCGGTGTTGGCCGCGTACGAGTGTGCGCAGCAGGGGCGGGAGGGTGTGCGGGTCGGTGTTGTTCTGGAGGGCGGTGAGGTCGAGTTTGAGGGGCACGAGGTGCGGGTGGGGGGTGGCGAGCGCGGTGTCGAGGAGGCGCATGCCGTCGGCGTCGGTCAGCGGGATGACGCCGCTGTCGCGGGTGCGTTGCTGCTGGGTGGTGGTCATGCCGGCGGTGAGTGTGCTGGTGGTTTCCCATAGGCCCCAGGCGAGTGAGGTGGCGGGGAGTCCGGCGGCGTGGCGTTGGTGGATGAGGGCGTCGGTGTAG